>JBEVIF010000299.1:0-7383 GCA_040510795.1 Acidimicrobiia bacterium | reverse complement strand
ACCCCCTACTCGCTTAGCAGGCGAGCGCCTTCGACCACTCGGCCACCTCTCCATTGGCGGCATGAGCCGCCGTCATTACGTTATCCGTTCTGGATTCCAGGGCGGAGGGGGTGGGATTCGAACCCACGAGACCCGGATCGGGCCCAACGGTTTTCAAGACCGTCTCCTTAGACCACTCGGACACCCCTCCAGGCGAAGCGCGAAGCCTCAGGGTACCGGGCCGTTTCTCCGCATCGACGTAGCATCGGCAAATGGCCATCGGGCGCGAGCAGGTCCTCGCCTTCCGTCTCGCCAGCCATGGACTCCATGGTCGGACCAAAACTCTGGTCGAGGCAGCGGCCCGGTGCGGCATACAGGAAACCCCGCTCGGCACCGCGGCACTCGCCTTCCATGCCCGGGTCGATGGTCTCACAGCCGAGAAGCTGGAGAAGGCCCTGAGCAAGGACAGGACCCTGATCGCCCTCTGGGCCATGCGCGGGGCGCCGCATGTTGTGCCGGCGACCGACCTCGGCGTCTTCACCACAGGTGCCCTTCCCTTGGATGGGGAATCATTGCGTCAAACGCTTGGTGGCTGGGCGGCGACGCTTGACAAGGCGGACCTGGATCCCTTCCAGGTGATCGACAAGTTCGTCGAGGCTACGAAGAAGCTGCTCGATGGCAAGAGCATGGATGTCAACGAGCTGAGGGATCGGCTCTATGCCCGGCTTCCGAGTCTTCACAGAATCAAGCGGCCGGAGTCTGCCCGGGACGACATGCCCGAGCCACTCTTTCGTGCCCTCGGGACCACGGGCGCGGTGTGCATTGTCTCGGGTCGGGGCACCGACTCGGTGATGGCCCGCACCGATCAATGGCTCAAACGCCTCCCTGCGCCGATGGACCCGGACGAGGCACGAGCCGAGCTGGCACGCCGGTTCCTGCATTGCTACGGGCCGGGTACCGCACAGCATTTCGCCGAGTGGACTCAGCGCAGCCTGGCCGATGCGAAACAAGCCATCGAGCTCATCGAGGATGAGCTCGTCGAGGTGAAGATGGCGGGCAAGAGAGCCCTCCTCCTGGCCGCCGATGAGCGGGACTTCGACTCACCGCCCGAGGCGAAAGGAGTGCGTCTCCTCCCGGTCCAGGACCCTTATCTCCAGCAACGGGATCGGGCGACGCTATTGGCCGATCAGGCAGCCCGTCGGCGGCTCTGGCAGGCAGTTCGAGGCCCGGGCGCTCTGCTGGTCGATGGCGTGGTGACCGGCACCTGGCGTGGCCGGGTCAAGGGACAGCGTTGGGAGGTCGAACTCGAGCCCTTCGGGCGTCTCCTCGCCCGGGTGCGCGATGCCATATCCGACGAGGCCGAGACCATGGCCCCGCTCAAGGGATGCTCAACGGCGGTGGTCGAAGTCAGTTGATAGGGCCGCCCGAGGCGGCGCCTTCGCGGAGGGGGAGGGATTCGAACCCTCGAGGAGGCGTCAGCCCCCTACGGCATTTCGAGTGCCGCGCACTAGACCGGACTATGCGACCCCTCCAGGGGCGGCGTTGGCGGAGGGAGAGGGATTTGAACCCTCGAGGGAGCGTGAACCCCCAACGGCATTTCCAGTGCCGCGCACTAGACCGGACTATGCGATCCCTCCGGAGCTGCCTTGCCGGGACCGGCAGGCAGATAGAGGATAATCGACGCACATGGCTGAGCCGATGCCCTCCGATCGCTATATCGACCCAATGCGGCAGGCCCTGGAAGCAGCAAGCGAGGCAGCGGGCTCAGGCGACGTCCCGGTGGGTGCCCTCCTTCTCGACGCAACGGGGACGGTGGTGACAGTCGATCACAACCGGCGGGAAGAATTGTCCGATCCCACGGCGCACGCCGAGATCCTGGTGATCTCGGCCCGGGCCCGGGAGATCGACGATTGGCGCTTGGCCGGGCACACCCTCGTGGTGACCCTCGAGCCCTGCCCCATGTGCGCCGGAGCGGCGGTGCTGGCACGTCTCGACCGCATCGTCTACGGGGCAGCGGACCTGAAGGCCGGAGCCGCCTGGTCGCTCTACAACATCCCACAGGATCGCCGGCTCAACCACAGGATCGACCTAATCGAAGGCGTTCTTGCCGACGAGTGCTCTGCGCTCCTCACCGGTTTCTTCACCGACCGGCGCTGACTCACGCAGGGATTGCCGCCTCCGAGGCCACAAGACGCCGGTCCCAAATCGCATAAACCACCGCACCGACCCCCAGGACCAAGGCCACCACAGAGAAGGCGGTTCTGTAGTCAAAACCGTCGATCAGACCGCCTACTGCCGGAGCTGAGGCGAGGAGGGCGATGTCGAAGATCGAAGTGAAGATCGCCATTGCAGATCCTCGTTCGGCTGTCCGCGCCCTGCTCACCACCTGGCTGGTGAGAATCGGGAACAGGATGCCATGGGACAGACCGGCAGCGAAGGCGGCCGCGACGATGACTGCGGAGCTTCCCGCTACGGCCAGCAGCAGTAGAGCCGATCCGTAAGCCAGCAGGGCGCCGGTGACGAATGGACGCTGTGGTATCCGGTCGTAATGCCGCCCGCCGAGGATTCTCGTGGCGGCTGCGGTCACGCCGTAGACGCCGAAGAAGAGACCCGTGGAACCGACCCCCCTATCGGCGACGAAGGTCCTGGTGAACGTGAAGACTGTCTCCATGCCGATGCTCAATGCGAGTGTCACCCACCACAAAGGAAGGAGGTTGCGTTGGGCCAGGGCCGACCAGAAGCCACGTCGTGGGCGATGGCCAAGGATCGGGAGCAGCGGCAGGCGCCACACCAACAACCATGAGCCGAGACTCGCCGCCGACGCCAGCACGAACAGGGCCGGGTATCCGAACGCCTCGATGACGACATCGCCGACGACACCCCCGAGTGCAATGGGGAGGAGCCCGGAGAGACCAAACAGAGCCAGCCCCTGGGTGCGATGCTCGATCGGCATCGAATCCGCACCGTAGGTGAGCATGGTGGTGAAGAGGGCGATCTGCAGCACGCGTTGCGCAAGGAAGAGCACCCAGAGATAAGGGCCCCAAACGGTGGTGGTGGCCAGGGCAAGCACGACCGTTGCGTTGAGCAAGCCGGCGACCAGGAGCACGGTGCGCCGGTTTGTCAGGTCCAGGATCCTCCCGAAGGCAGGGCGGAAGAGCAAGGCGAGCACTGCTCCAGCTGCGTAGAGCAAGCCGATGAGCGCCTCGGTGACCCCGAGGGTCTCGAAATAACCGGGGACATGGACCAGGAGGAAGAAGGACATCTCCTGCAGCAGCGCGGCGGCGAAGAGCTTGCCGAAATTGGGGCCGAAGCGAGCGGACACAGCCGATGCAAGGTAACAGGGCTGGGGTCCGTCGAAGTCGTAATAGTCGACGGGCGCCTACCCTTGTCGTCGATCGTGATAGGCGGGGCGCTAGGGGTGCCCTGAACCCGAAATCCTCTCCATGCGGGGCTGAGTTCCCCGCCCGAGGGTCCACGTGACACCGGCTGATGGTGGACACGGGACGTTGACGGTCGGGTCCTGCGCGGCGGAACACCACGAACCGGGTCAGATCCGGAAGGAAGCAGCTCTAAGTGGACCGTTCCGGGTGACGCAGGGCGGCCTGACCTGAGTCCACGCCCCCCAATCTCCGGCGTCGCAAGGTCTCGACGGCGGGGGCACGATCATTTTTCGTTCTACCTTGTAGTTCTACGTTTTACGCAGCCGCACCCCGTAGACGAAGCCGAAGGGGCCCATGCGCCAGATGTGCTCGGGGATCAGGGCATGGCCCAGGTAAAGGGTCTCGGGGGGCGGGAGGGAATCCAGAGACCGGTGCAAGTACCAGTACTCGCGCGGGGCGCCGGCAAAGAGGAGCCCAACGAGGGGCAGCAGGACGGCGGTACCGAGTCTGTGGATCATCCGGAGCACTCCGCTGCGGGGGCGAGCCAGATCGACCACCACCGCGGACGAGCCCGGTTTCAGCACCCGATCGATCTCGGCCAAGGTCTCATCGATCGAGCTCAGGTTGCGGAACACGAACCCGCTGAAGACCGCGTCGAGGGACGCATCCTGGAACGGGAGCGCCTCCCCCGTCCCGACGACCCGGTCACGGACCGGGCTCATTGCCAGCATTTCGATAACGGGGTCCAGTCCCACGACGACCCTGCCCTCGAAGTCGGTGGCGCCTGTTCCGCAACCGAGGTCGAGAACCGTGCCACGACCCAACATCTCGATGCCACGGGACCGCCATCTCTTTTCCTGGCCCAGGGACAGGATCCGATTGATCAGGTCGTATCGAGCGGCGATCCGGGCAAATATCGGATCGGAAACCTCGCTCACGACTCGATGACGTCAAAACCCGTATAGCGACGGAGCGCCTCGGGAATGACGACCGAGCCGTCGGGCTGCTGGTGATTCTCGAGGATGGCGAGGATGGTGCGACCTACGGCACAGGCCGTCCCGTTGAGCGTGTGCAACACCTCGTTCCCCTGCTCGGTCCTCATCCTGATCTTGAGCCGTCGCGCCTGGTAATCAGTCGTATTGGAACACGAGGTGATTTCGCGGTATGCCTGCTCCCCCGGGAACCAGGCCTCGATGTCGTACTTCTTGGCCGCGGAGGCACCGAGATCCCCCGCAGCCACGTTCACCACCCTGTAGGGGAGGTCGAGCTCGCCGACCAGCTTCTCCTCCACAGCGAGGAGACGATCGTGCTCCGCAGGTGAGTCGTCCGGCGCGATGAACACGAACATCTCGACCTTGTCGAATTGGTGGACCCTGAAGATGCCAGCCGTATCCTTCCCATAAGTCCCTGCCTCCCGTCGGAAACAAGTGGAGAATCCTGCGTACCGGCGGGGGAGATCGTTGGATTCCAGGATCTCGTCGGTGTGATAGGCAGCGAGAGGGACCTCGGCCGTTCCCACCAGAAAGAGCTCGTCTCGCGGAATCTCGTAGACCTGTTCCCTGGCCTCGGGGAAGAACCCGGTGCCAACCAGCGCCTCCTCACGCACCAAGACCGGTGGGACCATGGGGGTGAAACCCTCGGCAACGAGGTGGTCCATTGCCCAGCGCACCAAAGAGAACTCCAGCAACGCCCCCTTTCCCTTGAGATAGCCGAACCGACTTCCCGACACCTTGGCGGCGCGGATGGTGTCGATGATCCCGAGCGTCTCACCGAGAGTTGCGTGATCGGTTCCCTCGGCGAGGGGCTCACCAACCCGCTTGATCTCCAGGCTGTCCTCTTCGCCGAATCCCTCGGCGGCATCGGGTGCCACCAGATTGGGCAGCTCGAGGATGGCCAGGTCGAACTCCGACTCCAGACGGTCGACTTCCGACGCCGCCGCCTTGACTTGACCGGCGAGATCAGCGACCGCCGCGATGGCAGCTTCCTTGGCCTGTCCGTCGAGACCCGCTATCTCCCGCCCCGATTCCTTCTGTCTGGCCCGGAGCTCCTCGGCCCTCTGACGGGCTCCGCGGAGGTTCGACTCGAGTGAGATCACCGAGTCGAGATCGACCTTCGAGCCGCGCCGGACCAGCGCCTCCCGGATCGCGTCGGGGTCATCTCGGAGCAGCCGGGGGTCGATCATGAGTGCGAGGATGGTACCGACCGCCTCGGTCGGCCCCTACTCGTCGTTCACCTCGAAAAGAACGCTCACGACGTTGTCTTCGAGATCGACATCGTTGGTGATCGCGGTGAGGCTGGCTGCCACCTCATAGAGGGCCCCGGGGATGACAGGGATCTCGAGGAACTGCACTGCTGTCTGCTGGCCCGGCTCGAGTACCGGCACCATCTCCGAGAGCACCACCGGGTCGGACTCGCCGGACAGGGTGAGCTCGATCGGCTCGGGCTCGCTGGCCACGTTGCCGGCATTGCCCACCACGACGGAGAAATTCAACAACTCTGTGGCCGGCACGATCGCCTGGTCGGACGGATCGACGTTCCAGAGCGGATCGGAAGTGATCGATGACACCTGGAGTCCCGGCCGGAGCCCGATCCCGCTGTTCGGTGAGCGCGATGCCTCGACGTAGGCCTGCGACAACGTGAACAGCTCGCCCTCGGCTGGGAGCATGAGCACCTCGGGCATGGCAGCGACCGGGTCCGGCACCTCTTCCTCTTCCAGCTCCCGAACCAGGTCGGTGTAGAGGCGATCCCCCGCCCGGAGCTCGGCCAGGGCATTTGCGATGTTGTCGGTCACCACCGTGTCCGACGGGTCGTCGGCGGCGGCAAGGATTCCAGACGCGAACCCGCTCACGCCCACTGTCCAGGCCTCCAACGCTCTGCGATACACCGCGTTGGCCGCAACGAGGTTCTCAGAGGACGGTCCCGTCTCGACCAGCTCCAACCCGGTCTCTAGATCCTCACGCAAGCCGTCGGTCGCGGTGACAAGCTCCGACCGATCGATACGGGAGAGGCGGGAGATGACTACTCTCAGCGAATCGGCCCCCCTCGAGAGATCGGATGCAGTCTCGTGCATCGAATCGAGGTATTGCAGTTCGGCTCTGGTGTCGTCACCGGCGCTGGTCACGACCACGGCGACCACGGCGGCTGCGGTCACGACCGCAGGCCAGAGGAAGCGGCCAAGAGACCGTCGGCGGGGTTTGGATTGGTCGAGCATCATCGTCACTGGTTTCCGGCCACAGGCCGAGGCGAGAAGCGTATGCCGGCCTAGGGAGATACAGGGGGGTCGAACCCCCTTCAAGGGGCGGTGGGCGAGGGGGGACTTGAACCCCCACGATCTTGCGATCACAGGAACCTGAATCCTGCGCGTCTGCCAATTCCGCCACTCGCCCGGGATCGAGGCGAAATCGTACCGCCGCACCCTGGATTCCGGTAGTCGGCAACACTGTCCCGGACCGGCCGTAACCTCTCGACGGTGAGCCTGGCACGCAGCCTCGAACGACGTCTCGAGCGCCTCCTGGAGGGGGCCACTGGCCGCGTTTTCTCCGGGCGATTGCATCCATCCGAAATGGCCGGGCGCATCGCAAGGGAGGCCGATCTGAGCCGCTACCGGCATGAATCGGGTCCGGCAACGGCCAACAAATACGTGTTGACAGTGAGCCCGGCCGACCTCGACGTCGACCCATCCACTCTCGAGAAGAAGCTCGAGATGGCCCTTGCCGAGCACGCCGCCGGCGTAGGCCTCCTCTTCGAGGGGCCACCGACCGTGAAGATCGTGACTTCGGGTGAGATGACACCGGGTCAGTTCTCCTGCTCACCCTCGGTCGAGCCGGGCCCACTCCCGCCGTGGGCCAGACTCACTGGTTCCGGTACCAGCATCGAGATCGGTGCCAACCGGGTGACTCTCGGAAGGTCGGAAGAGGCCGACATCGTGCTTCCCTACGACAACGTGTCGCGCAAACACGCGCTGATCTGGCGCTCCGAAGGCAGGTCCTGGATCCAGGATCTCGGGTCCTCGAACGGGACCCTG
>JBEVIF010000298.1:0-3203 GCA_040510795.1 Acidimicrobiia bacterium | reverse complement strand
GCTTCAACCAGGTCAGGGGGGCACTATTCGGCGGGTTCCTGGTGGGTGTCATCCAGAACTGGTCGGGCACTTACCTGTCGAGCGCCTATAGGGAATTCATCCCCCTCGTCCTGATGATCATCGTCATCCTATGGCGGCCACAGGGTCTGTTCGGTCGGCCCGAAGAACGAATCGTATGAGCGGTCGCGATCAGATCGTCGATGACCGCGACCTGACCAGGGCCAAGTCTGAAGACCGGGGCGTCCTGTCCCCGCTTCTGATTGCCGGCTTGACGCTGGCGATGGCGTTCCTCGTGTGGTTCCCCATCGGCAGATCCGAGTTCACACCGGTCATGTGGCTGTGGGTGCTCGTGCTCGCCGGAGTAGTCGCGGCAAACCTCCTCATCCCCAGGGCGAGCAGGAACGGCACTGCCGTGCGAATCATGTCAACCGTCTGCTTCGTGGCATTCCTGATCGTCTTTCCCTTCGGTCGGGCGAACTCGACGCTCACCGACTTTGGGCTCTACGCGGTCTTCTCGGTGTGTGTGATCGGGATGAACCTGATGTTCGGATATGCGGGGCAGGTTTCGATCGCGCAGGCCGCATTCCTGGGCATCGGTGCCTACACGTCGGTGCTCCTCGACACCGGCCGCGAGATCGAAGCGTTCGGGATCGTGATCAATCTCCCCGATCTCCCTTTTCTGCTGACAGTGGTGATCGCGATCGCGGTCGCCATGCTGTTCAGCATCCTCATCGGCATGGCTGGCCTGCGGGTGCGTGGCCCATGGCTCGCGTTCGTCACTCTGGCCTTCAATGTGCTCGTCTACATCGTCTTCAACAACGAGGTCGGCATCACGAATGGCTCTCGCGGCATCATCGTGAGGAGACAGGACCTCGAGGTCCTCGGTATCGACATGACCCCGTTGCAGAACTACTACTACCTGTGTCTCGCATTCCTCGTGCTGACGATGATCATCGTGTGGTGGATCGTTCGCTCACCATGGGGCAGGTCGTTCAAGGCGATCCGGGACAATTCCCAACGAGCTTCGAGTCTCGGGATCGATGTCCGGACCTACACGTTGCTGGCCTTCGCCATCGGCTCGGGGTTGGCCGGGGGTGCCGGCGCCTTGTATGCCCGTTTGTTGGAGTACATCGAGCCACGCAGTTTCTTCCTCGGACAGTCCTTCGACTTTCTCTTCGCAACGGTCATAGGTGGTTTGGGGACGCTGGTCGGGCCCCTTATCGGGACGTCGTTCATCACCATCATCTCCGATTCGCTACGTGTTCTCGGTGACTGGTACCGGTTCTGGTTCGGGCTGCTCGCCATAGTCGTCCTGATCGTTGCACCGAGAGGGATCGCCGGGAGCTTCAACCTGCTCAGGGCCAGGATCGCGGCCAAGAGGAGGGGATCATGACCGCCACGGCGGCTACCGAGGGGAGGACGCCTTTGGTGAGAGTGAGCAACGTATCCAAGCGCTTTGGCGGCATCACCGCCGTCAACGACGTTTCCTTCGATGTATACCCGGGTGAGATCCTCGGCCTCATCGGTCCCAATGGCTGCGGCAAGACAACCCTTTTCAACTGCGTGCTGGGCCAGTACCGGTCAGATAGCGGCACCGTAACCGTAGGTGACACCGAGGTCACGAACTGGATGCCTCATCGCCGCGCCAAATACGGGCTGGCGCGCACCTTTCAACTCCTACAGGTGTTCGATTCGATGACCGTGCGGGACAACCTGATGACGGCGGCTCAGCCCCATATCTCAACCATCGCCGGTCAGCTCTTCAAGAGCCCGAACCTGAGTCTCGACGATCCCGTCGACGCGGTCCTGAATCGGTTCCGACTGGGGCACCTTGCCGACGAGTACGCCGCGAACCTCTCGTTCGGCCAGAAGAAGCTGCTCGACACTGCAATGGCCTTCATGTCCACCCCGGAAGTTGTCTTCCTGGACGAACCTGCCGGAGGGGTCAACCCGGGGATGCTCGGCGACCTGGAAGGCAGGATTCGCGAGCTCAACACCGAACAGGGAGTCACCTTCGCCATCGTGGAGCACAACATGGAGTTCATCTTCGGGCTGGCCAGTCGGGTGATAGTCATGGCGGAAGGGTCGATTCTGATGGAAGGCACACCCGCTGAGGAGAGAGCCGATCCCCGAGTCGTCAAGGTCTACCTCGGTGCCTGACACGCCGATACTCCAGCTCGACGAGGTCGTGGCCGGCTACGGGATGGCAACCGTCCTCAACGAGACCAGCTTCGGCGTGAACCGTCACTCCATGACGACGGTCATCGGGCCCAACGGAGCAGGCAAGTCCACCGCACTCAAAGCCGTATTCGGCATGGTGAAGGTCGAGTCGGGTCGAATCGTCTACGACGGCGACGACATCGTCGGATCTTCCCAGTTGGAGTTGTTGAACCGGGGCATCGCCTTCGTCCCCCAGGGCAGAAACATCTTCCCCCGCATGTCGGTGAGAGACAATCTGGAGTTGGGCGGCGTCAGCCTCGGGGACCTCGAGTTGACCCGCGATCGGCTCGACACCATTGCCTTTCAGCAGTTCCCGGTGTTGGCCAACAAGTCGAACCAGCAAGCGGGCACCCTCAGCGGAGGGGAACAGAAGATGCTCGAGGTGGGCAGGGCCCTTCTCCTCGAGCCGCGTCTCCTCTTGATCGACGAGCCATCGATCGGTTTGTCGCCCTTGCTCGTCAGCCAGGTTTTCGGTCTTCTCCGGGGCCTCGTCGAGTCAGGGATCACGGTGTTGATGATCGAGCAAAACGCGAAGAAGGCGTTGGAAGTGAGCGACTTCGGGATCGTTCTCCAACAAGGCCGAGCTGTCCTGGAAGGGCGGGCGGACGAGATCCTCGAGCATCCGCAGATCGGAAGCCTGTTCCTCGGCGGGTTGGTGAAGATCGACGAGCCGGCCTGATCCCGCGATGAGGCAGGTGGCCGAGAGCAGAGCCAGGATTCGGCTTTGGCGCCGTTGGCACGAGCGGGTGCTTGCACTCAAGGGACTCGACAGCTCTCTGGCGCTGACCCGTGCCATCGGGAACGATCTGACGAAATCGATCATGGCCGCACGGGAGCTGACGTCGGTCCGGCAACGGACCCTCATGGAAGAGTTCTTCGCCGAAGAGCCGCAGGTGGCCGGGGCTGTGCTGGATGCCACCGACGCGTCGCATGTCGCTCATATCGGATTCAGCATCGCCGAGCCGCTTGACATCTATCTGGAG
>JBEVIF010000297.1:0-3392 GCA_040510795.1 Acidimicrobiia bacterium | reverse complement strand
CTGCGCGAGATCCCACCCACCCAGGGCGAAACCGTCTACCTCACCATCGACCTCGAGATACAGCGTGAGCTCGAGGAGGTGCTCGAGGGTGTGATCGACCTCTCCAACGAGGTCAAGGCAACAGAGGAGGATGAGATCTTCCTCCACACCACGGAGCGCGCCGCTGGCATCGTCATCGACCCGAAGACAGGTGAGGTCATCGCTATGGCCTCGTATCCGGACTTTGACCCATCGGTATTCGTCGGAGGACTCAGCCAGACCGAGTTCGATAGCCTCAACGAGAGTCAGGCGTTCAACAACCTCGTCATCCAAGGCGAGTACGCCCCCGCCTCCACCTTCAAGGCGGTTGGGTATGTCACTGCGCTCGAAGAGCAGATGTGGCCCGAGGACATCACCGTTCCCGGTCCCGAAGGCACCGTCGAGTGTGACGGGAGGATCGAGTTTCCCTTCGGTGACGGCAGCCAGGAAGTCCTCTACGACTGGTACCACCCGGACGATTACGGCTCGCTCGACCTCCACACCTCGCTGGCCCGCTCCTGCAACATCTACTTCTGGAAGGTGGCGCTGAGGATCTGGCGTGACTACAAGGGCACAGAGCGGGAGAACCTGCTGCAGAACTGGGCCAGACAGATGGGGTTCGGCTCCACCAGCGGGATCGACCTTCCCTTCGAGCACGACGGTCTGGTGCCCGACCGCGCCCTATTCGAGGATCTCGCCGCCGAGGGCGTCATCCGCAACACCGGGTGGCAGGGCGGGGACCTGATGAACATGGCGGTCGGCCAGGGCTTCATGCTCTCCACCCCGCTGCAACTGGCCAACGCTTACGCCTCGATCGTCAATGGCGGTGTGGTGTGGGAGCCCCACGTGGTGCAGTCGATCCGCGACGCCTCGGGCACCGAAGTGCTCTCCAACGACGCCGAGGTGGTCCGCCGCCTCAATATCGACCCCGCCACCGTCTCCATGTTCCGCCAAGACCTGACCCTCATCCCGTCGATCGGAACCGCCCAGGGAGCATTTGCCGATTTCGGCCCGGGTTTGGAGCAAGTCGGTGGCAAGACCGGTACGACCAAGGGGACCGACACCAGGGACCCGACGGCGCTCTTCGTCGGCGTGGCCCCGGTGGACGACCCCCGCTACGTGGTGGTGATTGTGGTCGAGGAGGGTGGCAACGGAGGAAGAGTGGCCGCGCCCGGGGTCCGTCGTATCCTCCAATCGCTGATGGGGAACACACCCACCGAGCTGGTCCCCGGCGAGGAATCGGACTGATGGCGACACTGGCCCGCTCTCAGGCGGTGGTGGTCACCGAGCGGCGCCGCCCCGGCCCCGACCTGTTCCTCACCGCGGCGATGGTGGCGCTCAGCGGCCTTGGCCTGCTGATGGTGTACACCGCATCGCGCCCGCTGCTCGCACTGCAAGGTGACGACCCACAGGGACTGGTGCGCCGCCAGCTCATATTTGTGGGGATCGGTCTTGTCTGTTTCGTGGTCACCTCGCTGATCGACTACCGGCTACTCAAGACGCTGGTGCCCGCCGGATACATCGTGTCGGTTCTCGCGCTGGTGGCGGTCCTCTTCACCCGCCCCGTCAACGGCGCCCGGTCATGGTTCCAGCTTGGCTTCGTCCAGGTCCAGCCATCCGAAATCGGCAAGGTGGCGATCATCCTCACCCTCGCCGCGGTGCTCGCCCCGGCTCACAGCCGAGGTCTGTCGTGGCGCCGGCTGCTGCTCGCCGTGGTGCTCGCCGCCATCCCGATGGCGCTCATCTTCCGCCAGCCGGACTTCGGCACGATGATGGTCTGGGGGTTCATCGCGCTGATCATGCTGTACGCCGGTGGGGCGAGCATGCGCCAGTTCCTATTGTTGACTGCTTCCGCCATCGCCGGGGGCTGGGCGCTGTTCCAGGCCAAGGTGCTGGCCGATTATCAGATATCCCGTCTCACCAGCTTCCTCGACCCAACTGCAGATCCTCAACAGGCAGGGTGGAATCGCCTCCAATCGGAGTTGGCGATCGGAAGCGGCGACCTGTTCGGCAAGGGTCTGTTCCAAGGGACCCAGACCGAGCTGAGTTATGTCCCCGCCCAGCCCACCGACTTCATCTTCACCGCGGTGGGGGAGCAGCTCGGCTTCGTTGGAGCCGGGTTGGTCCTCGTTCTCTTCTTGGTGATCGTGTGGCGGCTCCTGGTGATCGCGGCGAGGGCCCGAGATGCCTTCGGCGGGTTGATCGCTGTCGGGGTCGCCGCCTTCATCGTGGTGCACACCTTTGT
This sequence comes from Acidimicrobiia bacterium, assembly GCA_040510795.1. Lineage (GTDB taxonomy): Bacteria > Actinomycetota > Acidimicrobiia > Spongiisociales > ZC4RG35 > JARDZU01. Next base: position 1,129 of record JBEVIF010000297.1, on the reverse strand, counting down.
CAACGTGGGGATGACCATCGGGATCATGCCGGTGACCGGGCTCCCGCTCCCGTTCATGAGTTATGGCGGGTCGTTCTACATCACCACGGCCATCGCCCTCGGTTTGGCGCACTCGGTGTGGCGGCAGAGGACCCCGGTGCCGGGAAACCGCTTCCTCGACTGAGGCTCGCCGGGAGCTACAGGTTACGCTCCCCGGCTGTGCGGCGGCGTGACGACATCGGCTGGGTCGAGGTTATCTGCGGGCCGATGTTCTCCGGGAAGAGCGAGGAGCTCATCCGACGGATCACTCGCTCGATGATCGCCCGGATCCCGGTGCAGACGTTCAAACCGGCGGTCGACGATCGGTACGCAGAGGCGAGGCTGGTCTCGCACAGCCGGCTGGAGGTCGAGGCGCAACCGGTGGGGGACTCCGAGGAATTGCTCGGTTCCATCGAGGACGCCACCGAGATCGTCGGTATCGACGAGGGCCAGTTCTTCGATGACGGGCTCATCGAGGTGTGCGAGTCTCTTGCGTTCGGTGGCAAGCAGGTCATCGTCGCCGGGTTGGACCTCGACTATCTCGGCAGACCATTTGACCCCATCCCCGGGTTGGTCAGCCGGGCCGAGTACGTCACCAAGGCACTGGCGGTTTGCCACCGCTGTGGGGCTCCCGCCGCATTCACCCAGCGGATCGTCGATTCAGACGACCTGGTGGTACTCGGTGCTACCGGGGCGTACGAGGCGCGCTGCCGTCGGTGCTACCGGCCTGGTGAGCCCTCCCAGCAAGCACTCGCCCTCGGCGGCGGCTGAACCCACCCCGTCTGGCAACCCTGGGTTGGGGACTACCGGTGGGGTAGCCGGCAGCCCTGGGTTGGCGCAGAGCGGACCTCGTGTCCTGCTACCCTCGCTCCATCACTCGGGGTCCATCTGGCCCCAGTCACCAGGTCGTTCGAGCCATCGGAGCTAGCGGTGAGCGATTCCCGCCACGGACGCCCGGCCTTCTCACCGCCGGGTGTCGCAATGAAGGGCTTTGCCGCGCTCTGCTGGCCTGACCCAATCGAGATCACCGGCCTCGACGCCGCCCGAAGACCCCCTCACCGGACCGGGCCGCGCCAAGCCGGGAGAGGAGAACTACCAGATGCCCTGGTTT
>JBEVIF010000296.1:0-10760 GCA_040510795.1 Acidimicrobiia bacterium | reverse complement strand
CCTGCACCCGGGCGCGGGCAGACAGGAAAACCGTGACGGGGTCTGACGAGTGGAGGCAGGTCATCGAATCGGCTGCCTCGACGACATCCTCAGCCGGCGTGGCGAGGCGATGTCTCGTGGCAAGACGCCAGCGTCGTTCGTCGTTGGACACTGTTCGCACCGGGCCCACGCTAGGGGTGTCTCAATCGAGCAAGATCACGATGCCCAGGGCGAGGATCACCAGGTTTCCGACGATTGTCACCACTCTCCGAGATCGCGCCGAGAGCCGGTGACCTGCGAACGCGCCGACGGCGGCGATGAAGACCTGCCAGGAGAGACTGGCGAGGAACGCGCCGGTGACGAACAAAGCTCCGTCGGCCGCCGTCATCCCCCTGGCAACTCCCAGTCCGATCACCACGGCGGCGAAGTAGACGATGGTGGTCGGGTTGATGATCGTGAGACCGACAAACCGCCCATAGGTCCGGGCAAGGTCGCCGGCGCGGGGCTCCATGGCCTCGTTATCGACCGGCTGCCGGGTCCGTACCAGGCCGATCACGCCGATGACCAGGAGGACGAGGCCGCTGACGACTCGCAGCGGGTCTCCGATCGCTTCCACCGTCGAGGCGAGGGTCGCGCCTCCGACCACAGCCAGCGCCGCATACAGGAGGTCCGCCGTGGCTGCCCCGGCTCCAGCGGACACGGCAGGGACAAACCCGCGTCTGATCCCTACGTCCATGATGAGAATGGCGATTGCCCCGACCGGGATGGCGATTCCGTATCCGGCCGCCACGCCGGTCATGAACGCGTCCATCTCGGTGGAAATCTAGAGAGGTGGACTTGGGCCCCAGATCAATGCTTGGCTACGACCAATCCAAGGCCTGCCTGGGTAGCGATGACGACACCGGCGATCAAGGTGCCCGGGAGGACGCTGGAGCCGATCGCGATGATCGACCCGACGATCAAGGCGACCGCCTCGCCGGCCACGAAGACAGTCCTCGCGTTTTTCTCCCACTGATCGAGCGCATGACTCAGCCAGAGCAAGGTGAACACACCTTGTAACACGAGGGCCATCGCCGTGATCGGGAACAGAATCGGTACGTCGCCGTACTCATCGATGGAGATCCACCCGAGGAACATCCCGAGACCGATTGGGCCAAGCGAGGCGATTCCGAGGGCGATGCGGGTGGTGCGATCAGGCAATCGGACACCGGTCTGCCTGATGACCGTGATCAGGTCGGGGATCGCTCGCATCCACAATCGGAGAGGGTTTTCGCCCTTGCTGAGGAGATCCCCAAACAAGACGACTTGCTTCTCTCCATGTCGCGAGCGATGCGTCTCTGGCGTGACAGCGACTAACCGCCGATACATCGCCTGATGGCGGCGGATCGATGCAGGGCTCATGTCGGGCTCCATCCGAGGTCAGCCCGTCTGGCGTGCTCCATGACCCGATGTAGACGCTGCAACTCGCCGCCTAACGCTGCCCTGCCATCTTCGGTGATCCGGTAATAGCGGCGACGCGCGTCATCGAGATCGGGGGCGGGTCGTTCTTCGCTCTCCTCGATGAGGCCCTGGTCGGCGAGCCTCCCGAGGGCGGCGTAGAGGGCTCCCGGCCCTAGACGGACGTCTCCTTGCGTCAACTCCTCGGTTTCCTTCATGATCGAATAGCCGTGCCGATCCTCCTCGGCAAGAGCGAACAGGATGTGGAAATGAGATGTAGGGAGGGCCATTTGCGATGACTATATCTACTTGAACTATATCGTGTTTTGATATATCGTAGCGATCATGGCAAAGGTAAAACTCCTCCTTTTCCTGATTCTTCTCGCCGGGTGTACCGGAGCCACGGCTGATCCGATCGACCCGGGAGACAGTGGCGACTATTCGGTCACGATCGATCCCGCGGATTTCGTGGCGGAGATCGACAACGATCGACTCCCCTTTTCTCCAGGCAACAAATGGATCTACGAGTCGACCGGCGGGGAAGAGGTCGAGCGAATCGAAGTGGTCGTCACCGAAGAGAAGCGAATCGTCATGGGAGTCTCCACCACGATCGTCCGAGACACCGTCACCGTCGATGGTGAGCTGGTGGAAGACACACACGACTGGTATGCACAGGACCAGGCGGGCAACGTCTGGTACTTCGGCGAGGAAACCGCCGAGTATGAGAACGGCGAGATCGTGTCGACATCGGGCGCCTGGGAGGCAGGTGTCGACGGAGCACTGCCCGGGATCGCCATGAAGGCGGAGCCAGCTGTGGGCGACAATTATCGCCAGGAGTACTACCCGGGCGAGGCCGAGGACATGGCAGAGGTGGTCCAAGCTGGTGTGAGCGAAGAGGTGGCGTTCGGAGCTTTCGATGACCTCATCGTCATCGAGGAGTGGACACCGCTGGAACCGGACGTGGTCGAGGAGAAGTATTACGCCCCGGGGGTGGGCGTAGTGCTCGAGACCACAGTCGAGGGTGGCAGCGGCCGAATCGAGCTGATCTCGTTCACGCCGGGCGGTTAGGGGCTTCCCATCCGAAAATGCGGGGAAGGGCTTCCGAGGCCCCGGTTACCGTCATGACGTCATGTGGGCAGATCGTGATGTCAGACGGGTTGTCCTGGCTCGATTCATCTCGCGCAGCGGGGGAGAAGCGGCCTTCTTCGTCGGCATCTGGGGCAAGGCGGCATTTGAGTTGGACGCCACGGCTGCGGGCGTGGCTGCCGTCATGGCTGCCCTCGGCGTCGCGTCCCTGATCGGCTCAGCGGTGGCCGGGGTGTTGGTCGATCGTTTCGACCCACGCCGTGTCCTCATTGCTGCTGAAATCGTGTTCATCCCGGTGGCGTTGGGGATGGTCTTCGCCGACACACTTCCCGCACTAGTGGTGGCGACTTTCCTTCTCGGACTCGTCGGCACCCCGGTGTTCACCGCCATCTCTTCCTTCGGCCCCTTCCTGACCGACGATCCCGATCGCCTGGCCCGCATCAACGGGTACATCGAGGGTGCGGCCTGGGCCGCCTTCGTGCTGGGCCCCGCCCTCGGAGCGATCATCGCAAGCACCGTGGGACTCGATGGCATCTTCGTCCTCGACGCCGCCACCTCGGCGATCGCGGCGCTCATCGTGATCCCGGTCTCGGTACGAAAGATGGCCCGGGAGGAAAAGGAGAAGGAGGGTCTGCGCGAGCTACGCGAGGGATTCTCCTATGCCTACAGCCGGCACCGACTCCGGTTCTACATCTGGATCGGTTCCTCGGTGTGGGTCCTGTTCGGGACTTTCAGCGCGTTGGAGCCCCTTTTCTACCGGGACATCCTCCAGGTAGAGCCGGCGACGTTGGGCTGGGTCAACTCGATTTTCGGCATTGGTCTCATCACCGGCACCTGGATCGCATCCCGACTCCCGGCGAGATACCGCACCGCCCGTTCGCTGGTCCTCATCGTCGCCCTCAACTCCGTTGGGGTGCTTGCCTACGTCGGGACCGATCAGCTTCGGGTGGTGGTGGTGGCCGGTGTGTTCTGGGGCCTGATCATCGGGGTCATGGCGCCGCTGCTCCGAACCCTCATTCAGCTCAACAGCCCTGAATCCCTGATGGGACGGATCACCGGGGTCACCCAGGTCCATTCCGAGGTGGGCCATCTGCTGCCCCTCGCCATCGCTCCGGTCCTGGCCGGGATCTTTGGCGTCCAACGAACCCTCATCTATGCCGGCCTCGCCCTGGCCGTCTTCGCCCTCTTGTTCATCCCAACGGCGAACCGGCTCGATCGCACCCGTGACGTCGAGGTCCCGCGTACCGGGCTTCCCGACCCCAACGATGAGCCTCGCTCGGTGGGGCACTGACAGGAGGCAAGACGGCGGTCCCTCGTTAGAGTCTCGCCGCCATGGGAGGAGCGAATCGACGGGTTGCCCGGGCCGGTATCTCGATCCTGGCTGTCATTGTCGTGTTCGTCCTCCTCTGGGAGGGCTACAAGCTGATCTGGACCGCGATGGGCTGGGAGAACCCGGTGCGGCCCGACAATCGCACCATGCCCCACACGTGGGATATCTTCCTGGCGCTCTTCCAGCCGGCACAACGAAACGGCCCGCCTTTCATCCTCGTCGAGCTCAGGGCAGCTCTGATGACGCTCCGTGAGGCGTTCGTCGGATTTCTCATCGGCGGTGCCGTGGGATTTGGGCTCGGCGTGCTGTTCGTCAGATCGACCATTTCCGAACGCGCGTTCATGCCCTACGTCGTGGCCTCCCAGACCGTCCCCATCATCGCCATCGCCCCGATGGTGGTGGTTTGGGGCGGACGCGCAAACCTTCCCCAATGGTTGAGTGTTTCGCTGATCGCCGCCTATCTCACCTTCTTCCCGGTTGCCATCAACACCCTGCGTGGGTTGCGCTCGCCACACCCGACTTCCATGGAGTTGATGAGGTCCTATGCCAGCACTCCCAGCGAAGTCCTTTGGAAGCTCCAAGTCCCGGCAGCGATGCCATACATCTTCACTGCCCTCAAGGTCTCGGCGGCAGCCAGCGTCATTGGGGCGATCGTCGGTGAGCTCCCAGCCGGGCTCCGCGGCGGGCTTGGGCGAGACCTGCTCCAGTTCTCCCAACAATTCACCGCGGCACCTGAGAAGCTTTTTGCTGCTGTGTTGATAGCCGGGCTGGCCGGAATCGCCTTCGTCGGCCTCATCACCGCTCTCGAGCATCGTTGGATCGGTGCCAATCGGAGGTTGGCCGCGTGAGCGCGCCGGTGGTGGAAGCGCGTGGTCTGGGCAAGGTCTTCGGCACCGGGGAGGCGGAAACCGAGGCTCTGCGGGGCATCGACCTCGAGATCGCGGAGGGCGACTTTGTCTCCTTGATCGGCCCCTCGGGTTGTGGCAAGTCCACCCTCCTCCGGCTGATCGGCGACCTGGTCAGCCCGACCACCGGGACCCTCGTGGTGAACGGGAAAGAGCCGAGACAGTCCCGTCTCGATCGGGATTACGGCATCGTGTTCCAGTCGGCGACATTGCTCGACTGGCGCAGTGTCCAAAAGAACGTCGAGCTACCTCTCGAGATCATGGACTTCCCCGACGCCGAGCGGCCGACCCGGGCCCGGGAGATGCTCGACCTGGTCCAACTCACGGGGTTCGGGGACCACCACCCTTGGCAATTATCCGGGGGTATGCAGCAAAGAGTGGCGATCGCGAGGGCACTGGCCTTCCGGCCCGCTCTGCTCCTGATGGACGAGCCCTTCGGCGCCCTCGACGAAATGACCCGGGAAGCGATGCAGCAAGAGGTGCTCCGGGTGTGGGGGGAGACCGGGACCAGTGTCGTCTTCGTCACCCACTCCATCCCCGAGGCGGTGTTCCTCTCGACGAGGGTCGTGGTGATGTCACCCCGGCCGGGCCGGATCAGCGACGAGATCGTGGTCGACCTCCCTCCGAAGCGTGACCTGGACACCCGCGAAGATCCGAGATACTTCGAGCTGGTGATCGAGGTGAGGGAAGCTCTGCGCCGCGGCGAATCGGGTAGCAGCGGATCATGACCGAGCGTGACGACCAGATCCAGGAGACATCGATCACAGATGTATTCGCCTCATTCGAAGGCGATGTCCCGGCAAGCGGTCGGCGGTCGACCCCGGCAAGGCTGGTACGGCGCTATCTGCCGGCCGTCTTCGCCTTTCTTGCCGTGCTCCTCGTATGGGAAGGGCTCACGAGGCTGTTTGGAGTGGAGTCATTCGTCCTCTCCAAGCCAAGCGAGATCCTGAACAGCTTCTCCGAGACATCCGGTTTGATCTGGGGTGCAGGGATGCGGACCCTGTTCGAGGCGGCGGGTGGCTTCGTAATCGGCACCAGCCTGGCTGTCGCCACCTCACTGGCTGCGGCCCATTGGGTCGGGTTCCGGCAAGGCGTGCTCCCACTTGCCATCGTCCTCAACGCAACCCCGATCGCGGCTCTGGCTCCGATCTTCAACAACTGGTTTGGGCTGACCAACCCGTTCTCCAAGATGGCCGTCGTGGCGGTGGTCGTCTATTTCCCCGTGATGATCAACACCACCCGGGGGCTGCTCGAGGTCGACCCCGCCGAGCTCGAGTTGATGCGATCGCTGGCGGCGAGCCCTTCGGAAGTGACTCGCAGGATCCGCATACCCAGGGCCCTCCCCTATTTCTTCTCATCCCTCAAGGTGGCCAGCGTGCTGTCGCTGATCGCCGCAATCATCGCCGAGTACTTCGGCGGCCCCCAGGACGTGCTCGGCCAGTACATCGTCAACCGGGCACAGCTGTTTCAGTTCCCTGATGCGTGGGCGGCGATCCTCGTGGCCTCGATCCTGGGTGTCGTCTTCTATCTGCTGATTCTGGCCGCAGAGCGGTGGCTGATGCCCTGGCACGTTTCGTTCCGCACCAGCGAGTAGCGCAACCGATTGGCAAAGCGCGGGCATCGACCAGGCCGGATAACGTGCGAAGACATCAGAGATGGAGGTATTTCGATGAATACGAGTAGATGGCGCCGCCATGTCCTGTGGTTGTCCGCTCTGGCGATCGTGGTGGCCGCATGTGGTGACGGCGGCGAGACAGGTGGCGGGGGGGATGGGACGACCGTTCCGGCCGAGGAATGCACCGAACCCGATCCTGTCAAGCTGCAACTGCAATGGTTCGCCCAGTCGCAGTTCGCCGGCTATTACGTCGCGCTCGACAATGGCTTCTACGAGGCGCAGTGCCTGGAGGTCGAGATCCTGGAGGGGGCGGTAGAGATCGTTCCCCAGCAGGTCATCGCCACCGGTGGCGCCGAGTTCGGCATCGCCTGGGTCCCCAAGGCCCTCGTCTCCCGTGAAGGCGGAGCCGACATCGTCAACATCGCCCAGGTCTTCGAGCGCTCCGGCACCCTCCAGGTCTCCTGGGCCGATTCGGGCATCGAGGCCCCGGAAGACTGGGCGGGAAAGACGGTGGGCAACTGGGGATTCGGTAACGAGTTCGAGGTGCTCGCTGCCATCGAGAAGTTCCAGGTCCCCGATGTCGAGCTCGTGGCACAGGACTTCACCATGAACGCCCTGCTCAACAACGAGATCGACGCCGCCGAGGCAATGATCTACAACGAGTACGCCCAGGTCCTGGAAGCAGTCAACCCGGAGACCGGAGAGCTATACCAGCCTGAGGACCTAAGCGTCATCGATTACAACGACGAGTCCGTTGCCACGGCGATGCTGCAGGACGGGCTGTGGGTCACCGCCGATTGGATCGCCGAGGAGGGCAACGCGGACGTTGCGACCCGGTTCCTCACGGCAACCTTCCAGGGTTGGATTCATTGTCTCGACAACTTCGACGAGTGCGTCGACGTCGTGCTTGCCAACGGCTCAACACTGGGAGCGAGCCATCAGCAATGGCAGCTCAACGAGATCCTCGGTCTCATCTTCCCGGCCACCAACGGAATTGGGGTCATGAACGAGGACCTGTGGGATCAGACCCTGGCCATCGCCACCGAGCAGATCGCCGAGCTCCAAGGGGTGGATATCCCCGACGACGTCTATCGGACCGATCTGGCCCAGGCAGCGGTCGATGCCCTTGGCGATGCGGACGTATCAGGTTCGAGCTTCGAGAGACGCGAGATCGAGCTGCAAGAAGGAGGGAGTTAGGCGAGCGCAGCTCGCCTAACTCCTGTACCTGGTACCTAGTACTTAGTACGCAGCGGTGTCCCGGGAGGGAGACCTCTGCCCTTGCTAGGTTTCGCCGAAAAGGAGTCGACAAATGCCCAACATCGTCAGGGCCGCCATCGTCCAAACCGAGTGGACCGGCGACAAGGACACGATGATCAAGAAGAACGCCGACTACGCCCGCGAGGCGGCGAAGCAAGGCGCCAAGGTCATGTGTTTTCAGGAGCTCTTCTACGGCCCGTACTTCTGCCAAGTGCAGGAGAACGATCATTTCGACTACGCCGAGCCGATCCCCGACGGGCCCACCACCAAGCTCATGCAGGACTTGGCCCAGGAGACCGGGATGGTCCTCGTAGTGCCCATCTTCGAGTTGGAGCAGGAGGGCTTCTACTACAACACGGCGGCCGTCATCGACGCCGACGGCACATACCTGGGCAAGTACCGCAAGACCCACATCCCCCACGTGAAAGGCTTCTTCGAGAAGTTCTACTTCCGGCCGGGTAATACCGGTTATCCGGTCTTCGACACCGCAGTGGGTCGCATCGGTGTCTATATCTGTTACGACCGCCATTTCCCGGAGGGATGGCGCGCCCTGGGCTTGAACGGGGCGAAGATCGTTTTCAACCCCTCTGCCACCAGCCGCGGATTGTCGATGTATCTGTGGAATCTGGAACAGCCGGCCTCTGCCGTCGCCAACGAGTACTTCGTCGGCGCCATCAACCGGGTCGGGCAGGAGCCGTTCGGCGACAACGACTTCTACGGGTCCTCGTATTTCGTCGACCCGAGAGGTCAGATCATCGGCGAGTCGGCTTCGGACACCGAGGAGGAGCTGGTGATCCGTGACCTCGACCTCGACATGATCGAGGAGGTGCGTCAGCAGTGGGCTTTCTATCGGGACCGGCGCCCGGATGCGTACGGAGATCTGGTAGCACCGTAGAGGAGGGGTGATGGGACGGACCGTTATCAAGGGAGGGACGGTCGTCACCGCGACCGAGACGATGGACGCTGATGTCCTGGTCGACGGGGAGAAAGTGGTCGCCCTGGCGGCGGCAGGCTCACACGACTGGGAGTCAGGCGCAGACAGGGTGATCGATGCCTCGGGCAAATACGTTCTCCCGGGGGGGATCGACGTCCACACCCACATGGAGCTCCCGTTCGGCGGGACCTTCGCCTCGGACAATTTCGAGACCGGGACCCGGGCCGCAGCCTGGGGCGGTACCACCACGATCATCGACTTCGCCGTCCAGACCAAGGGCGGCTCGGCCATGGAGGGTTACGAGTCCTGGCGGGAGAAGGCCGACGGCAATGTGGCCATCGACTACGGCCTCCACATGATCACCGGCGACATCAACGAGCAGACTCTCAAAGAGATGGACGTGCTGGTCGACGAGGGTGTGACCTCGTTCAAGCTGTTCATGGCGTATCCAGGGGTCTTCTATTCCGACGACGGCGAGATCCTCCTCGCCATGCAGAAGGCGGCGGAGAACGGGTCAACCATCTGCATGCACGCCGAGAATGGGATCGCCATCGACGTCTACGTCGAGCAGGCCTTGAAGCGAGGCCAGACCGACCCGCTCTACCACGGGCTCGTGCGCAAGGCCCTCCTCGAGGGAGAGGCGGCTCATCGCGCCATCGTGCTCGCCGAGCTCACCGGTGCTCCGCTCTACATCGTCCATACGTCGGCCAAAGAGGCGGTGAACGAAGTCATACAGGCTCGGGACCGTGGTCTCAACGTGTTCGCCGAGACCTGCCCCCAATACCTCTTCTTCGATCTCGACAATCTGGGAAAAGGGTTCGAGGGAGCCAAGTACGTCTGCTCACCCCCGATGCGAGACCGTGCCGCGGGTCACCAGGACGCCCTATGGCAAGGGCTGCGGACCAACGATCTCCAGGTGGTCTCCACCGACCACTGCCCGTTCTGCTTCAACGATCATCCAGAGTTGGGTCGGCAGAAGCGACTCGGCGAGGAAGACTTCTCCAAGATCCCCAACGGCATGCCCGGCGTCGAACCCCGGATGGAAGTGCTTTTCGACGGTGGTGTCAGCCAGGGCCGAATAGGTGTCAACCGGTTCGTGGAGATCACCGCCACGACTCCGGCCAAGATGTTCGGGTTGTACCCGCAGAAGGGGACGATCGCCGTGGGGTCCGACGCAGACATCGTGATCTTCGATCCCAACGATAAGCACGTCATCTCGGTGGACAACCAGCACATGCGGGTCGACTATTCGGCCTACGAGGGCCTCGAGGTCACCGGAAAGGTCAAATGCGTGCTCACCCGGGGTCGGATCATCGTCGAGAACGATGAATACCTGGGTAAGCCAGGCAACGGCCGATATCTACGTCGCGGTACGAATCAGTATTTGATATAGGTACTTAGTACTCAGTACCAAGTACGGGCCGCAGCGAACGCTGCGGTCTGGTCGCTAGCCGTGCGAAGGCGGCGAGAGTCATGTTGACCCCGGCGTGAACCGCCACCGGGACCCAGATCGATCCGGTCTCGATGCGGAGCCAGACGAGGAAAGCTCCCGCGGCGGTGGTTGCGGCCACGGTGATAGCGACGTGGACGAAACGGGCCATGCTGCGTCTTTCGTTGGCGTGAGCTTGGTCGAGTCCGGGCCCGATGTGCCAGAGCCCGAACAACACGGCTCCTCCCCAGAGAGCCATCGGCTCGGGATATACGGCGATGAGGGCCGCATGAAGGACCCCACGAAACACAGCCTCTTCGATGACGACAGTGATCAGCGGGATCCTGACCAGGATGTGTGCTGCGGCGGTCCGACTGGACATCGCCCCCATCCGAGGGTCGGCGAGGTGGCCCCGCAGCTGGGGCCGGCTCATCATCACGACACCGACCGTGCACATCGCCACCAGGGTTGCCGATCCCCAAGACGCGAGGAGCCCGCCGTCGGGGCCGGCGAGACCGATCGTCGTCGGGCCGAACCAGAGCGCCGCGACCACCACTACCGCTGCTCCCACCGAGCTGGTGGCGAGCGGCGCCCATGTGGGACGGAAGCGGATTGGCAGAAGCAGGTAGACGATTGTCTGAAACGCGACCGCGTAGATGATCAGTGGGATGGCGGTGGCGAGTAGTGACATGATTTGGGGTGACCCGGAGAGCGACCTGGTCTGCCGCTCACGATGCCAGGGTATCGGTTTAAAGGGTGTAAAGGAACAGACCCAAATGTCGGTTCCG
>JBEVIF010000295.1:0-9615 GCA_040510795.1 Acidimicrobiia bacterium | reverse complement strand
TGATCACTTCTCGGACTTCCCGAGTACGTGAACAGCTAGGCTCCCGCCTCCCCAGATTCGTGCAACCTGTGGTGTCTTAGAATGTGGGACTTCGGGTATCTGTAAGCCAACCTGTGAAAAAACGACTGATCATTGGCGGTGCGATCGCTCTTGGGCTGCTCCTCGTTGCGGGAGCAGTCTTTGCCATGTCGACCTGGGGAGACGTCAACCGGGTGACCATCGACAGGAGGGACCCGGTAGCGGAACAGCCGGCCGAGGAGACTCCGGAGGAAGAGCCGGAGACGGACCCCGGGCAAGGCGTTGGCATATCCGAAGGCATGGAGGTGTTCCTCCTCGTCGGCTCAGACTCCCGGGATGAGCTCGAAGACGACGCAGGATTCGGGGACTTCGTAGGGCAGCGAGCGGACGTCGTCATGGTGTTCATACGTCCCTCGGACGGGTCCAGGGCGGCATTGCTCTCACTTCCGCGGGACCTGCTGGTCGACGACGTGTGCAATGACGGCAGCGAGCACAGACTGAACGATTCACTGCAGGGGTGCGCCGCATACAACGGTCCTACAGCCCTCACCCGGACGGTGGAATCGGTGATCGGCCAGCAGATCGACCATTTCGCCCTGATCGATCTGGCCGGCTTCCAGGAGGCCGTCGATGCGGTTGGTGGCTACGAGATTTGCCTGGAGCGGGCGGTGCGAGATCAGAGGGCGAAACTGGAGCTCCCCGCGGGCTGCACCCAGGCCACCGGGGCCCAGACCCTGGCCTGGCTGAGGTCTCGCAACACCCAAGAGCTGACTGATGAAGGCTGGCGTGTCATGCCTGGTGTCAACGACCTGACCCGAAACGAGCGGCAGAGGACGTTCCTGCTGGCCATGATGGGCCACCTGTCCGACTTCAGCAGCCCGACCGCTATCGCCGACACGGCCCAGGTGATAGCTCCCTTCGTCACCGTCGACTCAGAGCTCTCGTTCATCGACGCTGTCGACCTGGGCTGGAGCCTGCGCGGCCTCAGCCGGGGCAACATCGACGAGTTGGAGATACCCGTCTCCGATGCCACGACGGCATCAGGGGCGGCGGTCCTGGTGGCAGGTGTCGACATCGCCGACCTGGTCGACGACTATCTGGCACCGGAGATGGCGGAAGACCCGAGCGGCGCCTTCGCCGGTTGAACTCCCAAACCCTTCCGCGGTGTTGAACACCCCCACCCTCCCCCCAGGCCAAATCGAGACCAAGCGCTTCCCCACGGTCGGCGAGCGCGTCCCGTCGGCCGATCTCAGCGATCCTGCGTCCTGGCAGGTGGAGGTGGCAGGGCTGGTCCGGAACCCGCTCACCCTCGACTTGGACACCTTCCTGTCCCGGGCTGATCGAGAACTGACCTTCGATATCCACTGTGTCACCAGTTGGACCCGCTTCGGCTCGACCTGGACCGGTCTGCCGCTCGGCGACCTCCTCGCCGAGGCAGAGCCGCTGGCGGGGTCCGCGTTCGTCTCATTCGAGGCCTATTCCGAGCGGGATCATCACACGTCGTTGCCACTCGATGTGGCGAGAGACGAGAGTTGGTTGGTCCACTCGTTCGACGGCGGGCCGCTAGAGATCGGGCACGGTGGCCCGGTTCGTGTCGTTACCCCGAGCCGATACTTCTACAAGTCCCTCAAATGGGTGCGACGCGTCGTGGTCCTCGCCGAGGACCGGCTCGGCTGGTGGGAGGAGGGCTCGTACTACCACAACAACGCCGACCCTTGGGCGGGGGACGAGCGGTTCACCAGCGGCTCGATCCGCCCCGAGCAACTGGAGCGGTTCATCGGCGCCTCGGGGTACGACAAGTACCGGGGCCGGGTGATGATGGGGCTGGATCTGCGTCGCTGGGAGCCGGCCAGCCTCGATCTACGGCGCATGTATCTCAAGAACTGCGACCTGCGCGGTTTGTCCCTCCCCGGGGCCGATCTGCGCGAGTCGAATCTCTCGCTGAGTGACCTGCGAGGCGCGGACCTGAGGGGGGCGGACCTTTCCGGGTCCGATCTGGAAGGGGTCAATTTCTCAGGGGCGGATCTGACCGCGGCAGATCTGAGCGACACTGCTCTCTCCGCCACCCGATTCGTGGACAACACCGCGGAAGCGCTCCTCGACGGGGCCATGTTCGAAGGCTCCTACGGTCTCGTCGAGGAACAAGAGGATTTCGTCCGGAGTCACACCTAGATCCGCGCCGCCCGCGTTGCGGACAGCCAACGGAGGGGCGACAATCGAAACATGGATCGGAAACGTGTGTTCTCGGGCATCCAGCCCACCGGCGACTTCCATGTGGGGAGCTTCGTTGGGGCCCTGAGGAACTGGGTCGCCCTCCAGGAGGACTATGAGACGATCTATTGCGTCGTCGACCTCCACGCGATGACCGTCCCTTATCAGGCGGCTGACCTGAGGGCGGGACGGCACGAGTCGGCCAGGATGTTGCTGGCAGTAGGTGTCGACCCGGAGCGTTCCCTTCTCTACTACCAGTCCGAGGTTCCCCAACACGTCGAGCTGTCCTGGATCCTCGGCACTCTGGCCGGCCTCGGGCAGCTGGAGCGAATGACCCAGTTCAAAGAGAAATCCGATCGGGCCCGGCAGAACCTCGGGATCTTCGCCTATCCGGTCCTGCAGGCGGCCGACATCCTGGTCCACAAGGCGCACGCGGTCCCCGTCGGCGAAGATCAGGCCCAGCATCTCGAGCTGACGAGGGACCTTGCCCAGCGCTTCAACACACGGTTCGGCGATGAGTTCCCACTTCCCGAGACGATCACCCCGAAGATCGGAGCCCGCATCATGTCGCTAACCGATCCCACGTCGAAGATGTCGAAATCGGACCCCAGCGATCGCTCTCGCATCCTCATCAAGGACTCGCCCGACCAGATCGCGAAGAAGGTCAAGGCCGCCGTGACCGACGCAGGCACCGGCGTCGACTACGACTGGGAGACCAAGCCAGGCATCTCCAATCTGCTCGAGTTGTTCAGCGTGCTCGCCGATCGTCCGATCCCCGAGTTGGTCTCCGAATATGCCGATTCCGGGTACGGGGTCTTCAAGGCGGCCGCTGCCGATGCCATTGCCGACGGGCTGGCTCCGATCCGTGAGGCGTACGAGGGACTCGACGACGCGGAGGTGGCCGAGGTGATGGCCCGGGGAGCGGCCACGGCTCGAGACCGTGCCGAGACGGCGATGAAGACCGTTCGGGAAAAGGTCGGGATCGTCTAGCGACAGACCACTAACTGATCGGTTCGAGAAGCTCCGGGGGGAGTAGCAGCACCAGCGCCGCCAGGAGGTTGTAGCCGGAGTGGATGAAGATGGCCGGCCCGAGACGCCCGGTCCGAAGAGTGACCCACGCCAGGACCAGCCCCACCAAGAAGATCGTCGGCACCACCACCGCTGCCGCCTCGAGAAACTGATCTGCTGGCAGTCCCAACATGTGGAAGGCAGCAAACATCAGCGACGTGACGATCATGATTGTGCGCCTGCCCCGATTTTGAAGTGTCTTGAGCAGCACCCCGCGAAACGTGAGCTCCTCGGTGATCGGCGCCACGACGACGGCGGTCACGACCGCCGCCAACCGTGCAGGCGTGCTCTCCAGATCAGTGATCGCGTTGGTCACCTCCTGTGCCGACCCGCCATCGGGGAAGAGCAGGGATGTGAGCGGGAGGAACAGGACGGAGAGGGCTATCTGGAGGAGGAGGCCAATGCCCAGATAGAAGGAATCAGAACCGACGACGGCGAATCCGAGCTCTTCGCGTTTTCGTGCGAGGAGCCAGAGTACGAGAAGATTGCCGATGTACTGCCCCGTGAGGGCCAGTAACAAACTGAGATCTCCTCCGCCGAGCAATGCGTCGATGGGAAGGACCACCAGGACGCCAACCACTCCGCCCAGGATGACGAGGAAGAAGTCGATGAGCGACCAGGGCCTGGGCACGGGCCGGGAGCCTAATGACTGGCCGCTGGTTACCACTGTTACGCTGGCCTGAGCGCTGTTTGGAGGTCAGTCGGAGTGGAAATCGACATCGGGATCGGGAAGTCCGGTCGTCAGGGATACGGCTTCGACGACATAGCGATCGTCCCGTCGAGACGAACCCGGGACCCCGACGACGTCGATATCTCCTGGCAACTCGACGCCTTCAAATTCAGTCTCCCCATGATGGGATCGGCCATGGATTCGGCCATCAGCCCATCGACGGCAGCGCAGATCGGCCGGTTCGGAGGCTTGGCCGTGCTCAACCTCGAAGGCCTCTGGACACGCTACGAGGACCCCGAGCCGTATTTCGAGGAGATCGCCGAGTTGCCGGCGGACAAGGCCACTCTCCGCATGCAGGAGATCTATCTGGAGCCGGTCAAGCTCGAGCTCATCGCACAGAGGGTGTCAGAGATCAAGTCGGCGGGGGTGGTCACCGCTGCCAGTCTCACCCCGCAACGGGTGCGCGGCTGGGCGTCGCACGCATTGGACGCCGGGCTCGACGTGCTGGTGATCCAGGGGACCGTCGTGTCCGCGGAGCATGTCTCGAGTCGGGAGGAGCCGCTCGATCTCAAGCACTACATAGCGAGCTGCGAGGTCCCGGTCATAGTCGGCGGCTGCGCCAGCTACTCGACAGCGTTGCATCTGATGCGTACGGGCGCAGTCGGCATTCTGGTCGGTGTGGGACCGGGCGCAGCGTGCACCACCAGGGGGGTGCTTGGTGTGGGTGTGCCGCAAGCGACCGCCATCGCCGATGCGGCCGGGGCCCGAATCAGGTATTTGGACGAGACCGGTCGATATGTCCACGTGATCGCCGATGGGGGGATGAGGACCGGTGGAGACGTTGCCAAGGCCATTGCCTGCGGCGCCGACGCCGTAATGATCGGCTCTCCGCTCGCTTCGGCAAGTGAGGCCCCGGGTCGCGGGTTCCACTGGGGTATGGCCACTTTCCATCCGACTCTGCCTCGAGGAGCACGGGTCGAAGTCGGCAATCGGGGAACTCTCGAGGAGATACTGGTCGGCCCCGCCCATGAGAACGACGGCAAGCTCAATCTGTTTGGAGCCCTTCAGGTATCGATGGCCACCACTGGCTTCTCCGACGTCAAGGAGTTTCAGAAAGCCGAAGTGATGATCGCTCCCTCACTCCAGACCGAAGGGAAGTCGTTGCAGCGCAACCAGCAGGTGGGGATGGGATGAGGCGTTCTCAGTTCTGCGCTCTACGTCTTGCGTGATGACGCATGACACAGAACCAACGGTGTTGGTTCTGGATTTTGGGGCCCAGTACGCACAACTGATCGCCCGACGGGTGCGCGAGGGACATGTCCGATCTGAGATCGTGTCCCGTGACATCGGCCCCGAGGAGATCAGAGCCCACAATCCGGCAGGCCTCATCCTCTCCGGGGGCCCGGCCTCGGTGTACGCCGAGGGCGCCTACCGTATGGACCCCGCCATCCTGGAGATGGGCATCCCCGTCCTCGGCATCTGTTACGGCCACCAACTCATCGCCGACCTCGCCGGGGGCACGGTCGCCAACACGGGAAGTGCCGAGTACGGCAACACCGATCTCGTAGTGACCGGCGACTCGGTCCTGCTCAGAGACCTGCCCAAGGAGCAACAGGTTTGGATGTCACATCAGGACCAGGTCACCGAGGCCCCGGACGGGTTCGTCACCGTCGCCACCTCCGACGGGGCGCGGGTGGCAGCGATGGAGGATCGCGACCGTGGTCTCTTCGGGGTCCAGTTCCATCCCGAAGTGGTGCACACGCCGCGGGGGGATGAGATCCTGCGGCGGTTCCTGTACGACGTCTGCGGCGCGTCACCGAGATGGACGTCTCATTCGATCATCGAGTCTCAGGTCGAGGCGATCAACGCCCAGGTTGGAGATGAACGCGTGATTTGTGGCCTGTCCGGTGGCGTCGATTCGGCTGTGGCCGCGGCTCTGGTCCATGAGGCGATCGGGGACCGGCTGACCTGTGTCTTCGTCGACCACGGCCTCCTCCGAGCCGGTGAGGCCGAGCAGGTCGAAGAGACCTTCCGCTCTCACTTCGATGTCGATCTCATCCACATCAAGGCCGAGGATCGCTTCCTCGAGTTGCTGGCCGGTGTGACCGATCCAGAACAGAAGCGCAAGATCATCGGTGAGACGTTCATCCGCGTTTTCGAAGAGGCGGTTGGATCGGTGGGCGACGCCCGCTACCTCGTACAAGGCACCCTCTACCCGGACGTCATCGAGTCCGGATCGGCCAGCGCAGCGACGATCAAGACCCATCACAACGTCGGTGGCTTGCCCGCCGACATGACATTCGAGCTGGTCGAGCCATTGCGGGACCTCTTCAAGGACGAGGTGAGGGCGATCGGCGAGGAATTGGGTCTGCCCGAGGAGATGGTTTGGCGTCAGCCCTTCCCCGGGCCCGGTCTCGCGGTGCGGATAATCGGCGAGGTGAACCGGGAGCGTCTGGACTTGCTGCGAGCCGCGGATCTGATCGTGACCGAGGAGATCAGGCGGGCGGGTCTCTATCGCGAGATCTGGCAGGCATTCGCAGTGCTTCCCTCGGTGCGGACGGTCGGTGTCCAGGGCGATCTGCGTACTTACGCATACCCGCTGGTAGTGCGGGCGGTGACCTCGGAGGACGCTATGACAGCGGATTGGGCACGTCTGCCTTACGAGGTCCTGGAGCGAATCTCCAGTCGGGTGATCAACGAGGTTCCCGGCATCAATCGCGTGGCCTACGACATCTCGAGTAAGCCTCCCGCCACCATCGAGTGGGAATAGGGAGGCCGGCGGCGCCGGAGCCCTAAAACCAGGCTCATTCAGGGCATAGGCTCCGCTGCCGATAAGACCTGGTCAGGCCACGGATCCAGATTGGACTTCAACACCCCCGAGCTGACGCGGATATTCCGCGATGAGCTGGAAGAGCGTTCCGGCCGCTTGGTCGCGGGCGCGATCGCCCTCCGCCACGACGAGCTCGAGGATGGGCGGATCCAGGATCTGATTCGGGACGCCCACACCATCAAGGGCTCCGCCGGTCTCCTCGGCTACGACGAGATCAAGGAAGTTGCATCCCGACTCGAGCACTTGTGGAAGCAGATTGGCGAGGGCTACCGCCCGCCGGACGATGTCGTGGTCGCGATGGAAGCCAGCTCTGGACGGCTCCTGCCATCACTCGACACCGACGACATAGAGCTGGCTGTGATCGCCGACAAGTTGATCCCGGGCGAACGGGCAGACGAGCCGACTGGGGGGACGCTCTGGTCGCCTCCGGCCGAGGTGATTCCTTTGAGACGGCCCGAGCCGGGAAGCCTCGGCGGGCTCCTCACCTCGGTCTCGGATTCACTGCTTGGGGGCTCCACCAGGGTCGACACCGGGGATCTGTACCGCCTCATCAACCGGATCGTCGAAGTCTCGCTCGATTCCGAAGCCCTCGCCGACCTATCGCTGTTGTCTATCGAGGGGTCAGACCCTGCTGTCTTCCGCAAGTCCTGGCGCATGCAACTGGAGCGTCTTGCCTCGTCGGTCGCCGAGATCCAGGATCAGGCAGTCGCCCTCGCCAACATCCCATTCAGGGACGCCACCGCGACATTCCCCCAGTTCGTCCGCTATTTGGGACGGCGGATGGGCAAGGATGTCCGATTCGACCTGATCGGTGACGATGTGCAACTCGACCGGCAGATCGTCGACCTTCTCCGAGAGCCGCTTCGCCATCTCCTGGTAAACGCGATCGACCACGGGATCGAGCCAACGGCGGTGCGGGTCGCAGCGGGTAAGAAGCCGACCGGTACTGTGAGCGTCGGTGCGGAGATCATCGACGAGAGAGTCGAGGTCTCGGTATCCGACGACGGGGCTGGCATCGACTGGGATCGGGTGGCCGATGTGGCCACCGAACTCAGCATCCCATTCGTTTTCTCCGACCTCAGCCCGATCCTGTTCCAGCCGGGCTTCACCACCACCGATGAGGTGACCGACTTCTCCGGCGCTGGCGACGGCCTGGCCGCAGTGCGCGACATCGTCGAGAAGGTCAACGGTGTCGTCCATGTCGAGAGCCCGGAGGGAATGGGGACGAGGGTGACCATGACCCTGCCCCTCTCCATGGTCCTCCAGAACGTCGTAGTGGTCGCCACGGGAGACCAGTTCTGGGGTTTGCCCGAGGCCTCGATCGAGGCTGCGATGCCGCTCTCGCGGGCCGAGATCAGTGCCACCGACAGCGGTCGCGAGGTCAGATTCCAGAGTCGCGAGATCCCATGTGTCTCGCTGGCGAAGGCGATGGGCGTCTCTGTTGCCGCCGATGAGTCCGAGCTCCTCGTGATCAATACCCGGTTCGGCCTGGTCGCCATAACCGTCGACGAGTTGATCGATCGCCGCCGCGTGGCCGTCAAGAACCTGGGGCCGATCCTCGAGGGCCCCGGCCATGTCACCGGTGCTGCCTTGCTCGGTGGTGGCCAGGTGCTGGTCGTGCTGGACCCGAACTTCCTCGGGTACCTAGCCAAACGGCGGCCGGGCCTGGTCGGCCATCGCCCCCGGATCCTGGTCGTCGACGATTCGGCCGGTGTGCGCCAGCTCCTCTCGGCGACCTTGAACGGTGCCGGTTTCGACGTCGAGGTGGCCGCCGGAGCCCGCGAGGCACTCATGGCCATGGCCAACGACGAGTTCGAGGCGATGGTGGTCGATTTCTCGATGCCACGTTCCAACGGCGTCGAGCTCGTCCGCGCGATGCGCGCATCGGACGTGAACGTCCCGATCGTGATGGTGTCTGGCGTGGCCACCCAGGACGAGAAACAAGCGGCTTGGGAGGCGGGGGTCGATGCCTACCTGGACAAATTCGATCTTCGCCAGGGTGTTCTCACTGCCACCCTGCGTCGGATGATCGGCTCCGAGGAGGGAGTCGATGCCGGTTGAGGTCATCCTCGAGACCAATTCGGGTTAGCTTCTGAGTTAAAGAGAGACGTCACGTGCCCCAATTGCCTGATGCCCTGAGTTGGTGGTCCATTGCCCTGGCCCTGGTGGGGGTCGTCGGGGTGATCTGGGCGATCACGATCACGAGACAAGGGCGCCAACGCGAGCGAGAGATCGTGCGTCTCTCCGAGGAGGCCCATCGGATCAAGGACGAGTTCGTTGCGATGGTGAGCCACGAGCTCCGCACCCCATTGACCTCGATCGCCGGATTCGCCGACACGCTGGTCGAATCGTGGAAGGACCTCTCCGAGGAGGAGGTCGATGAGTTCCTCGGGATCATCAATCGCCAGTCGATGTATCTCGGCGATCTCGTGGAAGACGTACTTGTCATCCCCCGTCTCGAGGCCGACCGGTTGCGATTCCACCCAGAGCTGTTCGATCTGGGCGACCTTCTGGCTGATGTGTCCAAGATGGTGTTCCCCACTGGCGGGAGGAAGAGCGCGGTTGTCTCCCTTCCCGACGGGGTGCGGGTCAGGGCCGATCGCCGAAGGGTTCAGCAGGTCATTCGCAACCTCATGGAGAACGCCCGAAAATACGGAGGCGACCAGGTGATGGTCGAGGGCTTCGTTCTCGGCGACCAATACCTCATCGTGATCTCCGACAACGGTCCGGGCGTCCCCGACGAGGAGACCCAGCGCGTGTTCGACAACTTCGAGCAGGTCTCGAAAGGCGACACGAGGGAGGCGACCGGGATCGGGCT
>JBEVIF010000294.1:0-4346 GCA_040510795.1 Acidimicrobiia bacterium | reverse complement strand
CGTCTTTGACCAATTGATAGTCGCCCCGGGAGTCCCGGTCACCCAGCTGCACATCGACGCCATCGATGTGACCACCTCGGCTGCGTCTCAAGCCGAGGCCGATGTCGGTTTGCTCGCGGTTCTCGGCGTGTTGGTGGGGCTCCTCGGCCTGTATCTATCTCGCTTCCGGGCAGAGTTCTGGGCCCGTCCACGGATGATCGCCCTTCTCGGCATTCTTCTTGTGCTTGCCGCCGGCGCCGTCCGCGCCACTGTCGTCTTCCAGCCTGAATCGAGCTGGTATGTCCTGCCGGCGGTGGCCTTCGGGTTCATGACGACCGTGCTCTTCGACTCACGCATCGCCGTGCTCATGGCGCTGGCGGTCGGGGTCATCGCAGCGGTTGGGACCCAGGACACCGGGGTCGCGGTCTATGCCACCCTCGCCACGTTGGCCCCGATCCCGTTCGTGAGCTCAGTGACGAGTCGCGGCGGCTTTAGGACCGCCGTCGTGTTCTCTGCCCTCACGGCTGCCCTCGCCGCCGGAGCCACTGCCTCCTTCTTCCACGTCGGGCCCAATGACGTCGTGTGGGAGGTCGTGGGCATCTCCATGGCGTGGGCGTTTGGCATATCCGCGATCGCTTCACTCGTGGCTCTGGCCGCCCTCCAGTTCTTCGAGTCGGCCTTCGACATCACCACCAGTCTCAGCCTCCTCGATCTGACCGATCGCAACCATGAGGCACTCCAGTTGCTCCAGGAAAAGGCGTTCGGGACTTTCAACCACTCACTGATGGTGGGGACGCTGGCTCATGCCGCCGCCCGTGCCATCGGAGCCAACGCTCTTCTAGCTCGAGCAACGGCCTACTACCACGACCTGGGCAAGACGGAACACCCGACGATGTTCATCGAGAACCAGTTCGGGATCCAGAACCCTCACGATTTCATGACGCCGCTCGAATCCGCCGAGGTCATCCGCAGGCACGTGAGCGACGGGATCGTGCTGGCCCGACAATTCAAGATCCCGTCCGACGTCGCCACGGGAATCGTCAGCCACCACGGCGACGGGATCATGCGTTTCTTCTATGAGAAGGCCAGGTCCCAGAACGGCGATCACGTGGATCCCAACGATTTCCGCCACATCGGGCACAAGCCGAGGACGGCCGAGACGGCGATCGTGATGCTGTCCGACTCTTTGGAAGCGGCCTGCCGGGCCAACTTCCAGACCGAGGAGCCAACGCCCGAAGCCATCGAGAAGGTCGTGGACCGCGTCATCGATGAGAAGCTGAACGACGGCCAGCTGTCCGAGTCGCCGCTGACACTCGCCGAGATGACCTCGATCCGATCTGCTTTCCTCGACTCGCTGGTCGGTCATTACCATCAGCGGATCGCGTATCCCAACTTCCCCGGAACCTGATGGACGACCCTCCCAGTCGAAAACCCGGCGCCGGCCAGTGAGCGTCTTCCTGGCCGACGAACAAGGTGAGCCGGTCGATCTCCTCCAGCTGCGTCATCTGGCCGAGGTGGTGCTCACCGAGGAGGGATACCCGGACGAGACCGAGGTGACCGTGCTCCTCGTCAGCGACGACGAGATGGCCTCCTACAACGAGCGCTTCCTCGATCGAACAGGGCCCACCGATGTCCTCGCTTTCCCGGTCGAGGAGTTGACACCGGGTTTCGTGCCCGACCAGAACCCCGCCGGACCTCCGCTCGTCATCGGCGATGTGATCGTCGCCCCGGCCTATGTCAGCCGCCAGGCGGCCGAGACCGAAATCGGTTTTGGCGACGAGATGGCGCTCATGGTCGCCCATGGCATCCTGCATTTGCTCGGGTATGACCACATCGAAGACGCAGATGCCGAGTTGATGGAGCGTCGGGAAGCCGAGTTGTTGTCGATGGTTGGCGTGGTGCGACGGTGAATGCGGCGATCATCATCGTGGCTGTTGCCGCCCTGGCCCTCGCTGCCTGGTTGCGGGCCGCCGGGTCGGCCATCACCCGAGTTCCCCGAGCGGACGCGCTGCGAGACGAAGCCGATGGCGTCCGCGGTGCCGGAATCGTGGCGGGGCTACTCGAGGAGCGTGAGGCGATAACTCCTGCCGTGGCCATGGTCGGCTCCGCCTTGCTGGTGGTGGCCGCAGTGGCGGGGACTGCTCTGGTTACGGCCGAGCAGACGCTCGGCACCGCCATTGCCTATGCCGGAATCGTCTTCCTGGTCGTGTTTCTCCTCGGCGACCTGGCACCACGCCAGCTGGGAAGGCGCAGACCGCGCTTGATCGCTTACAAGTCTGCGAGGTTGCTCGCCGTTGCCGTCAGCCTCGGTGGCTGGGCATCCGATCTGATCACTGAATCGAATGGTGATGACGAAGGTGAGATCGAGCCGGAGCCAGAAACCGTCACCGAGCAGGAGCGGGAGATGATCGACTCGGTGCTCGAGTTCGGTGACACGGTCGTGCGTGAGGTGATGACCCCACGGCCCGACATGGTGACAGTGCCGGTGACGGCCTCTGTGGATGATCTGATCTCGGTCACCACCGACGAGGGCTTCTCCAGGATCCCGGTGACCAGCAACGGTGACATAGTGGGCATGGTGATGGTCAAGGATCTCTTGCCACTTCTGGGGGAGGGCCGTCGCCCCGCCTCGGTTGCGGAGGTGATGAGGCCGGTCGAGTTCGTCCCGGAGACAAAGCTTGCCTCTGCTCTGCTGGGCGAGATGCAGGCCAACCATCAGCATCAGATGATCGTCGTGGACGAGTACGGGGAGGTGGCCGGCCTGGTCACCATCGAGGACCTGCTCGAGGAGCTCGTGGGGGAGATCGCCGACGAAACCGACGAAGAGGAGATATTCATCTCTGCGCGTCGTGACGGTGGTTGGGACGTCGACGGTCGATTACCGGTCGACGATCTGGCTCGTCTCGCCGGGGTGGACCTGCCCGATGAAGATTGGGACACCGTTGCCGGCTTGGTCATGGGTCTCGCCGAGCGAGTTCCGGACGAGGGTGAGCAATTTTCACATGGCCCCCTGACACTCACCGTCACCCGGATGCAGGGCAGGCGAGTGGCGGACGTCTCCGTGTCCCTATCGGAGGCCGTGGACGCCGAATGAGGTCAGGGTTCGTGCCCGTTGTGGGACGCCCCAACGTCGGGAAGTCGACGCTGGTGAACGCGATGGTGGGATCGAAGGTGGCCATCACCTCTTCACGACCCCAGACCACCCGCAACGCGATCCGTGGCATCGTGAACGGCCCGGGTGAGGATCCCGAGTATCAGATCGTCCTCGTCGATACCCCCGGGCTGCACAAGCCACGCAACGAGCTGGGGACCAGGTTGAACTCGCTGGTCTACGGCACGCTTGCCGAAGCCGACGTCGTGGTGTTCCTCGTCGATGCGACACAGGCGATCGGGCCGGGTGACCGGCTCATCGCCGAGCGTCTCGGCGAGGCGGAGGCCGAGGTGCTCGTGGTCGTGAGCAAACTCGACATCGGCCGACGCGGCCAGGTCGTAGAGCAGTTGACCAAGGCAGGAGAGTGGGACTTTGCGTCCTATGTGCCGGTTTCGGCCCTCGACGGGTCCGGTGTCTCCGAGCTCGTGGCCGAAGTCGTCTCCCGGCTGCCAGAGGGACCGGTTTATTACCCGCCCGGGATCACAACCGACCAGCCCGAAGACCTGGTGATCGGCGAGATGGTCCGCGAGAAGTTCCTCGACCGGCTTCGTGAGGAGCTGCCGCACTCCCTGGTGGTGGTCGTGGAGGACCTCGAGCAACGCGAGGATGGGCTCATCGACATCGCCGCCGACGTCATCGTCGAACGCAAGAGCCAGAAGGGGATCGTGATCGGGAAAGGTGGCTCGCTCCTCAAGGAGGCCGGGACCGCGGCACGGCATGATCTCGAGGCCTTGCTGGGGAACCGGGTGAATCTCAGACTTCAGGTCAAGGTCGAGCCCGACTGGCAACGCAAGCCCCAGCTCCTCGACCGCCTGGGTTTCGACTGATCGGTCCGATCAGAGGAGCCCGTCGCAGAGGTCGGCGAGGTTCAGGTCTTTGGCGGTGACACCACCTTCTGAGTGAGTCAAAAGGGTCAGGGTGACCTTGTTCCAGCGAATGTCGATGTCGGGATGGTGGTCTGCCTTCTCGGCGGCCAGAGCGACTCGTGTCACCAGGCCCATCGACTCGTTGAAGTCGGCCAACTCAAAGGTGCGCGCGATGCCGTCGTCGACCTTGGCCCAGCCGGGGTGGGAATCGACGAATGCCTCGATCTCGCTGTCGGGAACAAGGGTCATTGGGTCAGCTTATCGCTGGCCCATGACCCGTACTTGGTACCAAGTACTAAGTACCAAGTACGTCAGATCAGGCTTCTAGCCTGATCTGGCTCATGGCCCTC
>JBEVIF010000293.1:0-7173 GCA_040510795.1 Acidimicrobiia bacterium | reverse complement strand
CGCTCCCGCGTCAGGTTGAACTCGTCGCCGATCTCCTCGAGCGTGCGGGGGACCCCGTCATAGAAGCCGTAGCGGAGGGCGAGGATCCTGCCCTCGCGCTCAGGGAGACGTTCGATGGAGACGCGCAGCGAATTGGCCACGTCCATCTCCTCGGTCATCTGCACCGGGTCGGCGGCGTCCTCGTCCTCGATGAAGTCACCCAACTGGGCCCCGTCCTCACCGATCGGCTGCTCCAGTGAGACGGTGTCGGCGACACTCAGGGCGAGTTCGACCTTGTCGGCTGTGACTCCCGCCTCCTCGGCGATCTCCTCGGGCCTGGGATCACGCCCCAACTCGGCCTTGAGCGAGGCCTGCGCGGCCCGGACCGCGGCCAGCGTGTCGTGAAGATGGACGGGGATGCGCACCGTTCGGGACTTGTCGGCGATGGCCCGGGTGATGGCCTGACGGATCCACCACGTTGCATACGTCGAGAATTTGAAACCCTTGCGCCAGTCGAACTTCTCGACGGCGCGGATGAGACCCAGGTTGCCCTCCTGGATCAAGTCGAGGAAGTCGATCCCAGAGGTGTTGGCGTAGCGACGGGCGTTGGCGACGACGAGACGGAGGTTGGCAGTGAGGAAGTCGTCCTTGGCCTGAGCCCCGCGCCGGGCCATCCGGCGTTGCTCCATTTCCTCCCGCTTGCCGCTGTACTCGCCTTTCTCCAACCTCTCGGCGGCCTCTTCGCCGGCCTCGATCTTCTGAGCCAGCTCGACCTCCTGCTCGGCGGTGAGAAGGTCGTACTCGCCAATGGCCGTCAGGTACTGGGAAACCAGGTCTGTGGTGAGACGCCCGCGCTCATCCGTCAGCTTCGAGTGAAGCCGTATGCGAGGTTTCTCGGTCTTATCAGTACGCGTTTCAGCGGCTGGCATCTAAATCAAGTCCTCCTGAGCCCGTCGGGCAGAGAATCTCCCGGACGCCCAACTATGACACATGCAGGTTGGTTTGTGAACCCCCCTCTTTTGCACGGCACACGCGCCGTTTCGCATGATCGGGGAGACCCACATTGTACCGTGGCCATAGAGGTAGTCCATGACGAAATTCACGGTTGCCGACATGACAACACCCTCCCCTACCCCGTTGTTCCCCTGATCTAACAAAAGGAACGAGATGCCGAGCACAGCCCCAGAGGTCGATAAGTTCCTGGCCAAGCTGCCGGACGACCAGCGCGCCGCGCTGCAGAAGCTTCGAGAGACGATCAGACTCGCCGCCCCGGAGGCCGAGGAACGGATCGGCTATGGGGTCCCAGCCTTCTACTACAAAAAGCGTCCACTGGTCTCGTATGCCGCTGGCAAGAACCATTGCGCCTTCTATGTGCAGAGCCCGGCGGTGATGGAAGCACACCAGGACGAGCTCGTCGATTACGACACGGCCAAGGGCACGGTGAGGTTCCAGGCCGACGTGCCGCTACCGGCCACCCTGGTCGAGACGTTGGTCAAGGCCCGGATCGCGGAGACCGACGCGGTCTAATCGATGGCTCACAACTCCCGGTCGTGAGACCTTGGCCCGAGCACCCGGGTCAAGGTTCCAGAGGCGCCGGGCAGATCGGCCCACGATTCGATGTCCAGCTCGATGACGGCCACGGTTGCGGTCTTCATCTCGGCACGCTCGCCGGTCACGGCCGACACCAGCATCGACCACGTCGGCTGATGTCCGACAAGCATGAGCCTGTTCACGTTCGGCGCCGACGCTCCTCGTTCGAGCACCCCTTTCAGGCCCTCGTCGTATAGGGACCGGTCGAGAACGAGCTCGCTATCCCAGTTCCCGGTTTCGGCGGCCAGCTCCGCAGTGCTCCGAGCCCGCAACGCGGTCGAGCTGATGATCAGATCCGGCACCAGACCCTCGTCCGCCAGGACCCGGCCCATGAGCCGGGCGCTCTTCAGGCCGCGGTCGTTGAGAGGGCGATCGTGATCGGAGTCGTAGTCGGCATCCCAATCCGACTTGGCGTGACGCATCAGCAGAAGCGTCTTCATCGAACCGTGACCTACCCGAGAAGGCGGCCGGCGGTGGTGAAGACCCTTGAGTCGGGGTAGTCGGCGCAGTAGTTGTACAGATAGGCGACTCGGATCCTCCCATCCGGGGCCACCACGAACTCACCGGATTGCATCCAGGGATCGTCGACGAGTGGCCGACCTTGCGAGCGCCGATCCTCCTGGAACCGGCGACCCGTCTCCTCCCCCAACTCGCAGTACTCGTCAGGTGCGTCATAGAGAGCCTGCTCGAGGGCCCAGTGGCCGAGACCGAAGGCCTTGTGCGCGGCGTACCCGGGATCGGAATACATCGTCACCGGGATCTCGTACCGCTCTTTGTACCGGGCTACCCGCTCCAGATCGGCCGGGGCAACGATCACGACGTTGAGACCGGAATCGACGTATGCCTGGTGCTCTTCTTTGAGCCGCTCCCCGCGCTCCACGCCACAACCGCATCCGAGATGCCTCCACAGGAGGACGAGGGCGGGTTGGCTCCCCCAGACCGAGGCGAGCGACACGGACTCTCCACCCTCATCGACCACGTCCACTTCAGGGGCGAGATCGCCCCGGTGCAGGGGGTTGCCCTCGATGGTGGGGCCGGCGAGCCAACCTTGCATCCAGCGCTGCTCTGCGGACAAATTGAGCGCCTGGATGTCCTGTTCGGTCACGTTCCCTCCGTCGATTCGCCGCGTTCGGCGACCCTAATCGGGTGTACCTTCGACATCGATGCCGAACCGTCTCGCCGATGCCACCTCGCCGTATCTCCTGCAGCACAAGGACAACCCGGTGGATTGGCACGAGTGGAGCGAAGAAGCCTTCGCCGAATCACGCCAACGAGACGTGCCCGTCCTCCTGAGCGTTGGCTACGCCGCCTGCCACTGGTGCCACGTGATGGCGCATGAGTCGTTCGAGGACGACGAGACCGCGATGGAGATGAATCGTCTCTACGTCAATGTCAAGGTCGACAGGGAAGAACGCCCGGATGTCGACAGCATCTACATGGAGGCCGTGCAGACGATGACCGGTCAAGGGGGCTGGCCGATGACGGTGTGGCTCACTCCCGACGGACGACCCTTCTACGCCGGCACTTATTTCCCAAACACCGACCGGCACGGAATGCCATCGTTTCGAACGGTCATGCGGGCGGTGTCGGACGCGTGGGACAACAGGCGCGACGAGGTGCTGGGGCAGTCGGCCCGGCTCACCGAAGCGATCAGCCGGCGCATCCCAAGCTCGGACAACGAGCCTGGCAGGGATGAGCTGACACGGGCATACGAGTCCTTGGCCGCGTCCTTCGACCCGATCAACGGGGGGTTCGGTGGAGCCCCCAAGTTCCCCCAAGAGCCGGAGCTCGACTTCTTGCTGCGCGTGCGCAGGGAGCCCTGGGCCGAGGGGGCCGATCACATGTTGAAGGTGACGCTCTCCGAGATGGCAGATGGCGGGATACACGATCAAATCGGTGGTGGCTTCGCCCGGTACTCCGTGGACGCCCAGTGGCTGGTGCCCCATTTCGAGAAGATGCTCTACGACAACGCCCAATTGGCACGCATCTATCTGTGGGCCGGGATCGAACTCGATGAGCCGCGCTTCGTCGACGTCGCCAGGTCCACATTGGGATACATGCTCGATGACCTTCGCCATCCCGAAGGCGGGTTCTTCTCAGCCGAGGACGCCGACTCCGAAGGGGTGGAGGGCAAGTTCTACGTTTGGACTACCCAGGAGCTGGAACGAGCCCTGGGGCCCGAAGATGCGGCCGAGGCAGCCCGGTTCTTCGGGGCCTCCCCACATGGCAACTTCGAAGGCTCGAACATTCTCCACCGACCCACTGCCGAACCGTGGACCGACCGGATCGAGTCGATCAGGGCCCGTCTGATGGAGCACCGGGCCACCCGGATCCGTCCCGGTCTCGATGACAAGGTCGTGGCTTCGTGGAACGGATTGGCGATCAAGGCCCTGGCAGAGGCCGGTGCGACGTTGACTGATGCCGGCTACCTGGAGGCCGCCCGAGTGACGGCGCGCTTCGTAATCGACCACATGGTGGTGGACGGCGCCCTCCGGCGCTCCTGGCGGGAAGGCCAAGCCGGTGGACCGGGCTTTCTCGAAGACAATGCCGCGGTGGCACTCGGTCTGTTTGCGCTCTATTCCGCCACCGGCGAATACGAGTGGTACGAGGCTGGCGTCGAGCTGACTGTCGCCATCCCGGAGCGCTTTGCCGATCCCGAAGGTGGGTTCTTCGACACGCCGGACGATGGGGAGAGCTTGATCAAGCGGCCCAAGAGCATGGCGGACAACCCTCTGCCCTCCGGTAATGGCATGGCCGCCGAGGCACTGCTCATCCTCTCGGCCTACACAGGCGATCCCGCACTACGCGACGCCGCAGCCTCCACCTTGCACAGCGCCGGAATGCTCATGGAGCGTTACCCCTCCATGGTGGGGCACCATCTGGGTGTTCTCCACTCCTTCCTGGAGAGTCGCGAGCTAGCGGTCGTTGGATCAGATTGGGCCGACCTGGCCGGTGTCTACTGGTCCTCCTACCGGCCCAACGTCGTTCTAGCACCGTCGTCCACGGGTGAAGAGCCGATTCCCCTCCTCGAGGGGAGATCGAAGCCTGGTGCGACCCTGGCCTATGTGTGCCAGAACCACGTCTGCGCCCTGCCTACGTCTGACCTAGACGATCTCGCCGGCCAGCTAATGCCCGACGGCTAAGGCACGCTCCAGGGCAGAAGTCATCACGTCAGGTGGATACGGACCGAGGAAGGCGGCCTCGGTTACGGGAAAGCCCTCTTCGAGGCAACGGTGCGCCAGGTCTGCCACCGCCCGGATTTCCTCGAGTTGTGCGGCGGCGCCGGCCCGGTCGAGAGTGTCACCATGCCCGGGGACGATGATCGACGATCCGATCTCGGCGGCCGACTCGAGGGTGACCGGCCAGCTCATCGGAAAGCCGTCGTCGAACACGGGCGGGGCCCCTTCTTCGAGCAGGTCTCCCATGAAGCTCACCCCGCCCACGGTCACCACGATGTCGGAGTCGGTGTGACCCCGACCGTGATAGGTCATCTCGACCACGACTCGGCCGAGGTCGATGCCGGCAGCGCTCTCGAAGACACTGGTCGGAGGGGTGATCACGACTTCGGCGATCTCCTCCAGCCGATCGGGGAGCCAGGCCGCGGCATCCTCCTTCATCGAGTCGCCCAGCTCGACCATGGTCTTCCGGCAGAGCTCATGCCCCCAAATATCCGCTTCGGGGAACCGGGCATTGCCAAACGTGTGGTCCCAGTGCCAGTGGGTGTCGACCACCCATCGGACCGGGAGCGTGGTGAGAGTGCGCAACTCCTCTCTCAGCTCGTCGGCCTCGACGTGGGAGGCACGGGTGTCGATCACCAGGATCCCTTGCTCTCCGAGCACCACGCCGACGTTCAGGTCGAGCGATTCGTAACGCCTCCGGAATACTCCGTTGGCCAATTCTTCGAACATCAGACCGTCTGATCGACTTCAACAGGGACTTGCAATGCCTCGGCGGAGGCGAGGACGTAAGCGATCCAAAGGGCGTCCGCAAGGACCAGATGGACGAGTTGCATCCAGACAGGAACCCCGAGAGCGACATTGAGCGCTCCGGATATGAGCATGAGCCCGACCAACAGCGGGAGCGCTTTGCCTGGCCTCGACCTCGGTGTCTCCAAACGGCCCGATGCCCACCACCCGATCGAGGCTGCGACCACGGCGAGCACCGGATGGACGATGCGGAGGTCGGTGAGGAAATGTGCATCACCCGATTCTCCGCCACCCGTCCCTGTCTTGGGAAACAACGTGTCGGCGAGGGCAGTCACCGCCCCGGTTGCAGCGAGCAGGACGATCGCCACACCCCCGAGCAATACCCACCGCCACACCTCTGGATGCGATTTGGTCGACAGCCGGCGTCCTCCTGACAACCAGAAGGCAGCCATCGACAACGCGGCCAGGAGAAACAGGGTGTTCACGAGATGTAACGGGACCGCCACCACCCGAGCCAGCGAGGCGTCTTCGGCCACCCACTCCGCAAGCACGATCATCGCCCCTATCAACGCCTCCACAACGATGGCCGCCAGAGCCAGCGCGGCGCCTGTCCGTGCCGGCTCTCCGGCGGGCACGCCGCGCCACACCCAGACGACGAGGATCGCCACCAGCAACAGGGCAGCCCCGCTCGCAGCGCGATGCATGAACTCGATAGCTGTGGCGCCGGACATCTCGGGGATCACCACGCCCTGACAGGTCGGCCATGATCTACCGCACCCTGCACCCGAACCGGTCGCTCGGACCAGGGCACCCAGGAGGATCACCCCGACGTTGAACACGAGGGTGAACCACGCATAGCGGGCGATTCGGGTCACGCGGGGAAGGTTAGAAGTCCTTGGGATGACCACTGTCCGGTGCGATACCCTCGCCCCGCCCATGGAGATCCATCCCGACGTCCTCGCCGCCATAGGCAACACGCCCCTGATCAGGCTGTCGAGGATCCAACCTAACGGCAACCTCGTGGCCAAGATCGAGCACATGAACCCGGGCGGCTCGGTCAAGGAGCGGATCGCCGCGGCGATGATCGATGCGGCCGAGAGAGACGGCCTCCTCCTGCCAGGCGGCACCATCGTCGAGCCGACCTCCGGCAATACAGGTGTAGGACTGGCGCTCGTCGGGGCCGTTCGCGGCTATCGGGTCATCTGCACGGTTCCAGACAAGGTCTCCAAGGAGAAACAGAATCTCCTAAGGGCCTATGGAGTCGAAGTCGTGGTGACCCCTACCGACCTCCTCCCCGAGCACCCGGATTCCTACTACGGGGTGGCGCGGAGACTGACCGAGGAAATCGAAGGCGCCTTTCATCCGGACCAATATTCGAACCCGGCCAATCCTCAGGCCCACTACGACACGACGGGCCCGGAGATATGGCAGCAGACAGGGGGAGAAGTCGAAGTGCTCGTCGTCGGTGTGGGTACAGGGGGCACCATCAGTGGTGCCGGCCGCTACCTCAAGGAGCAGAAACCGACGCTCCAAGTTGTCGGCGTCGACCCGGAAGGCTCGATCTTCACTGCAGACAACGAGGACGAGGTCCACCAGTACTCGGTGGAGGGTGTCGGTGAGGACTTCTACCCCAAGACCGTTGACCTGGACCTGATCGATCGCTGGATCAAGGTGAATG
>JBEVIF010000292.1:0-3079 GCA_040510795.1 Acidimicrobiia bacterium | reverse complement strand
CTCCTCCACCTTCTTCTTGTTCTTGTTCTTCTTCTTGTCGCCCATTGTCATCTCCTGGTTAGGCGGCCTAAGGAGGGGTGGACCCCAACCCGTGGAAGATCAGTGGCCTCCGATGATGCACGAATCGTGGGTCCACGCACCTCTCTCGGGCCACCTACCCGTCGGTGGCTTCGTCGAAACCTTCGGACACGAGAGGCTCTTTGGACCGACCCAGGGTGATCAACCCGACGGCAATGGCCGATCCCGTCACAGCCATGAGCACGACGATGACTCTGAGCAGCCAGGTGGTGGCAGACAGGGACGATGCGGTGCTCTCGACCACGCTCTGAGCCTCATCGAGGGTGGCACGGTACGAGTCGATGAGGGTTTGACTCGACTCGAGCTCGACTCTCAATGCGTCGAACGCCTCCGCGGTAGCGGCGGCATCTTCGGCGAACTGCTCTGAGACAGGAACCAAGGCCCGGATTGCCTCCGCTTGTGCGGTCAGCTGGGGCGGAATGGCCTCGAGCGCGTCCTGCGCCGCCGTCAGTGAGGCGTCGAATGGCTGCTCGGGGTCATAGTTCACGCCAAGGAAAGACAGAGCATTCAGGGTGCCATCGATGACCCCAGCAGTCTGTATGGCAGCAGGCATCGTGTCGAGCAGAGTCTCGATGCTTGCCTGCAACTCACCATCGAGGAAGTCGGCGACGTCATCTAATTCCCCGGATGCGGTCAGGACAGCTTCTGACGCTGCGGCGATGCTGGCGGCGGCGGCGCCGATGCCCTCATCGACCTCGACCGACACCGATTCCAGGACGTTGAGCGTCTCCTCTACGGCGCCCAAGGCAGACTCCGAGACCGCCACCGACTGTGTTAGATAGTCGGACAAGTTGTTCACCATGAGCAGGCCGAGAACCAGCCCGACGATGCTGCCGACGAGGGCCACGACTCCGCTGACGGCCAGGGTCTTCCTCGTCGTATCCGTCACCGGGACCAACCTACTTCCCGGGCCCTCCCCCACGCCGTACGTTCGGATAGGTGATCTGGCTGCAATCGCCACCGTGGGCGCGTTGGGCGGTCGCCCTTCTCATCGCATCGGTGGCTCTCTGGGTCGAGTTCCGTCCCGAGCCCACGACAACGCACCCGTTTGCCACCGTGGACATCACGGCCGGGATGGTGGTCGACGAGTCCAACACAGAGACCCGGCAAGTGCCCCTCGGGACCTTTGCTCCGGTCGAGCTCGAGCAAGTCGCAATCGGCTCCATCCTGTCCGGCGACCCGGTGCTGGCGTCCAACATCGGCGAGTCGGGCCAAGCGGTTCCTTCTGGGTGGTGGAGTCTGGAGATGCCGCTGCCCCATGGGGCAAGCCGTGGAGACTCGGCACGGATCGTGCTCCTCGACACCGACGTGGTTGCTTCCGGCGTGGTGGTCGAGGACCCGGATGAGGATCCACTCGGCTCCGGACTGGGTCTAGTCGCCGTCGAGTCTGGGCTCGCGGCAGATGTGGCGCGAGCTGCCGGAGAGGGAAGGGCCGTTGTCATGATTGCCCCGCCTTGAGCATTACCGTGCCGCCGTGCTCGCCGCCGTCATCTGGGGACTCATCCAGGGTCTCACCGAGTTCCTCCCCGTCTCCTCGTCGGGCCATCTGGTCATCATCCCTGCGTTCCTCAGCGAGATGGGAATCGACGTACCGGTGCCTTCGCTTGCCGTGTCAACGGTGATCCATCTCGGGACCCTGGCTGCGGTGTTGATCTACTACAGACGCGAGGTGATGGCGGTGCTCCGGTTCCGGACCAACCCAGAAGGGCGGAAACTGGCCCTCCTGGTCGGGATCGGCACCATTCCGGCCCTCATCGGCCTGCCATTGGCCGACGAGATCGAGGGTATGCAGCAATCCGTGGCGGCGGTGGGGTGGCAGATCGTGGCGACCGGCGTGATCCTCGTAATCGGTCAGCGTGTCGCCACGGGGCTGAGGAGGCTGATGGAGGGCCGGATCCCCGATGCGGTAGTCGTGGGGGTGGCTCAGGCTATCGCACTCATCCCCGGCATCTCGCGTTCCGGGGTCACCATCGCCGCCGGCAACCTGAGGAAGTTCGAGCCGGCGGAGGCCGCCCGCTTCTCCTTCCTGCTGGGCATCCCGGCGATCGCCGGCGCCGGCTTCAGCCAGCTCTTCGCCCTCCCTGACCAGGGAGGGTTCACCGCCGAGTTGGCAGTCGCGATGGTGGTGGCGGGCGTGTCGGGATATCTGGCTATCGCCTTCATGATGAACTCGATCAACCGCATCGGCCTGTACCCCTTCGCCATCTATTGCTTTGTGATCGGCCTCGCAACTGTGATCTTTTTCTGAGGAAGTAGCCTCCGAATCCAGGAGGAACAACCGATGACCCATGCCCTCATCCAGGAGTCGATCGACAAGCGACAGCACGTGCGCGATCTCTTGGCGCAGACCCCGGACGACTATGTGGCAGTGCGCGAGCTGTGGAAGTCGCACTCCCTCGCCGAGGATGCCAGGGACATCGCGGGGCTGATGGCCACGCTCACCGACGACTGTGTCTACGAGCTGGTGCAGACCGGGCATCGCTGGGAAGGGAAGGAGGGGGCGACCCGTTTCTACATCGAGCTGCTTTCGGCGTTTCCCGATATCGATTTCGCCCTGACCAGCATCGTGATCGGGCCGCAGGGTGTCTGCGAAGAGGCAGTGGTGAACGGCACCTTCTCCACATCATGGCTCGGCATGGAGCCGACCGGCGAGAAGATGGTGTGGCGCAACGTGATCTTCTTCCCGTGGGACCCCGATTCCCAACTCTTCACCGGAGAACGCGTCTACTCCTTCTTCCCCGATCTCCCCACGGGCGACCTCCCGACCGGGATGTAGTCGGGCCGGGTTTCGTTCAGAGGACGGTGTCGAGCCCGAGGTGCACGCCGGGGGCGAGATCGCCGACTCCTCGAATGGCGATGAGGGCGCCGGAGGCGAACGACTCGTAGCTGGTGGACAGGTGCTCGATGGACAGCACCTCGCCGAGATTGGACAGGACCACCTCTTGCTGGGAGATGAGGCCAGGGAGACGGACGGCGTGTACGCGCACCCCCTCCACATCCG
>JBEVIF010000291.1:0-4495 GCA_040510795.1 Acidimicrobiia bacterium | reverse complement strand
CGTCGACCGGCCAGGCATCGTCGGGTCACTGGTCGAGACGGGACGAGTCAACGCGGGGCGAACCTTGACCCGCAGGTTCATCGATACTTCCGACTCGGTGTTCCACGCCGCCATCGACCAACTGGCCGCCATCGGTGTCACCCAAGGATGCGATCCGCCCGTGAACATCCGGTACTGCCCGGAAAACCTCGTGACCAGGGGTCAGATGGCGGTGTTCCTGACCCGGGCACTCGACCCACCTCAGACCTCGACCGATTTCTTCGTCGACGACGAGGGAGCCTTCTATGAAGACGCTGCCAATCGGATGGCGGCAGTCGGCATCACCACCGGATGTGCCCCCAACCGGTACTGCGGAGAACAGCAGATTCCCAGAGGGCAAATGGCCGCCATGCTGTCTCGGGGCCTCGACCTACCGGCGGCTGACACGGATTCCTTCGTCGACGACGAAGCTTCCGAATTCGAAGGAGCAATCAACCGTGTGGCCGCCGCTGGCATCACCTTCGGCTGCAATCCGCCGAACAACAACCGGTTCTGCCCCATCGATTCGGTCACCCGGGGTCAGATGGCGGGGTTCATCCGACGATCCATGGACCTGATCAACTCATAACGAGTCGATACGATCTTCCAACCGATGCATTTCTGCCTGGTCGCACGCAACCGGTTCCACAACGACCGAAACGCTCTCTCCATCCATAGGGCGTTGGTGTCTGCCGGTCACGAAGTCTCGGTGGTGGCAGTCGACAATTCGACCCCTGTCGGCCCGGTCGCCTCGACGGTCCCCAACAACTCGCCGATGGGCCTTGGTCCGGTCGGCGCCGTGATCCGGAGGGCACAGCCCAGGTCCTGGCGAGAGTCAGGGATCATGCGGAGGCTGGCCGACGCTGCAGTCGCCACCGGCGCCGAGTGTTTCCTTCCGACCCATCCAAATGCGGTCGGAGCCGCGGTTGCGGCGGCGCGATCCACAGGTGGCACGGTGTTTCGGTCCCCTCTCATGGATTGCCCGCCCGAAGTCGATCTCATCTCCCTCGCTCCTCACCATCCCGATCTCGCCACGCCGATACCTGGTGTCGGCCTACTCCAGACACCGGACGACCGACGAACGCCGTACACCCCGGCCCCCGACCGGCACCATGATCGGAATGTCATCATCTGCTATCGCAAGACCGACTCGAATCCAGGGAAATACCTCGAGTCGGCCCTTCGAAGGAGTGGGGCACAAGTTCGGCTGGAGACCGAGGGCGTCGACCTCGATGAAATCGATGGGGACACCGACCTGATCGTCTTCGTCGAGGGCCCATATCCGGCGCTCGAAGTGACCGGGACTACCAGCGTGCCCACTCTGTTCTGGGCGCACCACGGGGAGCACCACCTCCATACCAATCTTCGGCTCGCCAACCGATATCGCGCCGACGCCGTTCTCCTCGCCCACTCCTGGCATCTGGCTCCGTGGTTCCCGACCCCGGTCTATCGCTTCCCGTTTGGCGTAGCCACCGAGGTCCTCGATCCCAGCCTCCCGCTGAAGGATCGACCGTTCGATGTCGCACTGGTGGGCGCCAAGCTCTGGGAGGGGGGTCCGTACGGCAGGCGGCAACAGATCGTCCGTGAGCTCGAGGCGTCATTTCCCGGACATCGTCTGGCCTTCGGGGAGAAGGTCACCGCCGATGTCATGGCTGACATGTACTCCAAAGCACGGATTGTCGTCAACGAAGGTGGCACCAGGCACTTCCCGATCACCATGCGAGTCCTCGAAGCGGTGGGGAGCGGGGCGGTCCTTCTCTCTGATCATCTCCCCGGCATGGAACTGCTCCTGGAGCCAGGAAGGGAGTACGCCATGCTCGGCCCCGATGTCGTGGCCGACGTGAGAGAGCTCCTCTCCGACCTGGACGCGATGCAGGAGATCGCTGATCGGGCCCTGAATCGATCGCTCGGCATCAACACATACGACCATCGGGTAGATGAGTTGTTCCAGATCGCTGGAGAGATCGAGAAGCGGGATATTCCCGCCATCCCCGAGCTGGACGCCATGGCCGAGCTGATCAGGCGCGACGCCGAGGTGCAGAAGGTGGTGGAGCTCGGAGCGCCGGAGCTCGCCGTGGCGCTCCCCGATCGTGAGATATGGGGAGCCGCCGAGATCAGTCAGCACCGTCTCCGCCCCCGCAACCTCGAAGCAGCGGCGGTACGCCAGGGTGGAGACCCCGTGCTCATGGAGAAAGTGCTGGCCAGCGCGAGGCGCTACATCTACGTCGACGGGCCCTTCGAAGGGCTGGACGAATTCGTCGACGACCATCACCCGAGCGCCGTTGTGTCCCAGCTGGGGACTGCACGGCGCTACGACTTGATGGCGGAGGCGTATCGAATCATGCCCCATGAGGTCGTCACCGAGTGAGCGAGGGAGTCCAACCGCACAACGTAAACCAGGTTGCCCCTGATCCGATCGGGGCATCCGGGCTTCGTGTGGCTGTCGTCATCCCGGCCTACAACCGGTCGGCGCTCCTCGCCCGGACCTTGGCATCGTTGGCGCAACAACCGGACACGTCGACCTTCGAGGTCCACGTATGCGATGACGGGTCCGACGAGGACATTCGCGGTGTCGTCGAGTCAGTCGATGGCCTCGATATCAGCTACCACCATCAACCTCACGACGGATTCGGCGCAGGTCGGGCCCGGAATCTGGGCGCAGCTCACGCCAACTCCGACATCCTCCTCTTGCTCGACTCGGACTGCATGGTTCCGCCCGACTTCGTAGAACGCCACCGGGCGTGGCACGGGTCGTCCGCGACATCGGTGGTGATCGGCAGTCGTTCCAACCCTCCGGACGAGACATCCGGGGAGGCCGAGCACTATCGCAGCCAACTACTGCGGAGGTCCGCCGGCCTGCAACACGGCGGGGAGGCGTTTCGTGCCTTTGTCTCTTCGAACATATCGCTCCATCTCGCCTTCTTCCGTGAGTTGGGTGGATTCGACGAGCGATTCCGCTGGTGGGGAAGCGAGGACAGCGAGTTGGGATGGCGGGCCTGGCAAGCGGGCGCCACCTTCGTGTTCGACCCCACGCTCGAGATCGACCACCAACTGGACCTCGACTCCGCCGGCGGTGTCGAGGGTAGGAAGGAGGCACGGCGACTCAATTCCGGCTTGATGGCGAGCCTGGTGCCTCATCATTTCTATCGGAAGCGGCCACCGGTCACGATTCCGGAGAACCCGAAGCTTTCGATCGTCCTCTACGACGTCCCGGTCGGAGCATTGGAGGCCACCTGGGAGCTGCTCCTCGCGCAGCCCCGGACTGATTTCGAACTGGTCGTCGTGGCGGATCCAGACGATCACGACCCGTTCGCCGGGGCCACCATCGGAGATCGGCGCATCCGGTTCAGCCCCTCGCTCGAAGACGCGACGTCCTCGGCCACCAGCGAATACGTCTGCTACTTGAACGGCCACGGGGCGCCATCCGATGTGCTGTTCTCGGAGATGATAAAGCGCCTCGATCAGCGACCGGAGTACGTGACAGCGACGACCGGCTACGCCTTGCCGAGAAACCAGGGAGGGGCCGCGAGGACCCAGAACGGAGCGGCCGCGGTCGACTCGGGCTGGCAGCCAGACATGCCGCTCTGCTGGTTCATACGAAAACGCGAGGCGACCAAACTCATGCGCGAGGGAGCAAAGGTCGCCGAGATATGGCGAACCAGCCATGAGTGGGACATGAATCGGCACTGGCCCTCGGCCGCGGTTCGCCTGCCCGGCCTCGAACGGGCTGAGCGCCCGGCCGACTTCACCAACGTCCCACCCAACCCGATGAGGGTGGTGAAGGACGTAGTGAAGAGCCCGCGGCAGGCAGTGGGAACAGTTTCTCGGTACATCGCCGCACGAGGCGAAGGCTCGGCCTACACGCCGGTTCCACGACTGAATGCGAAACCTGAATCGAGTGGCGAACGCCGTCCCCAGGCCCGCTATGTCGGATGGACGGGTCGGTTCAACCTCGGTGACGACGTCATGGTGGAACGGGCGCGTGAACTGCTCGACTGGGCCGACATCGCCGAGTCGGGCGACCCACAGGACCTCATCATCCTCGGCGGCGGCACCCTGATCAACATGCGAACCTATCTCCGTTGGGTCTCGGAGAGGGACTCACCCCGGATCGAGCGGGCAACGCTGGGCACGGGAGTTGCCAGTCCCGAGTTCTGGGGTTTGACAGAAGACCCGGCTCGTTGGGTGCGGTGGCTCTCGAGTTGTGTCTATGTCGGAGTGCGAGGGCCGCAATCAGCAGAGACCCTGAGGTCCTGGGGCTACAAGGGCGACCTCGAGGTCTGTGGGGACTCGGCGCTGCTCTCCACAGCGAGCGAAGGGGTGGAGCGACAGGCCGGAAGGATCGTCATCGCCCCGGTCTGGACCAAGGGCGAGCTGTGGGGTGGATCCGACCGGGATGTGGTGGCTGCTCTCGCTGATGCAGTGACCCACTGGCAAGGCGACGGTCGAGAGGTGGTCTGCCTCGCTTCCAGCCCCG
>JBEVIF010000290.1:0-8278 GCA_040510795.1 Acidimicrobiia bacterium | reverse complement strand
GACGAGGGCGTCGACCACTACCAGGAGCTGATGGAGAGGTACCGCGGGCACCTGGGAGCCGGATCAGGGACTGAATAGGTCGACCGCCCGCCGCGCCCTACGATGGGATCGTGGCCAAGGAGGTTGCTGTCCTGCTCACCGAAGGCCCCCGCGAGGCGTGTGGGGTCTTCGCCGCCTACACACCCCGGCAACGTGTCTCCAGCCTGATCTACTTCGGCCTATACGGCCTCCAGCACCGGGGCCAGGAGTCGGCCGGCATTGCGACGTCGAACGGGGAGACGGTTACGGTGTTCAAGGACCTGGGCCTCGTCTCCCAGGTCTTCGACGAGCCCGCCCTCGCCGGTCTGGACGGTCACCTGGGCATCGGACACACCCGCTACTCGACGACCGGCTCCAACAATTGGGCCAACGCCCAGCCGGCACATCGACAGGTCGGTGCCACGAGCATCGCCCTCGGGCACAACGGGAACCTGATCAACACCCCCCAATTGGCTGACCGCCTCGGAATCCGGGGAGCGACGACCGACTCGGACCTCATGGCCGAAGGCATCGCCCGGGCCATCGACGACGAGCGCTCCGACCAGCGTGGCCTCGAAATGGCGGTAATGGAGGTCGCCCCTTCATGGGAGGGCGCCTTCTCACTCGTGATCATGGATCAGGGCCACGTCATCGGGTTGCGGGATCCCAACGGGTTCCGCCCTCTCTGCCTCGGCTCATTGCCCGACGGCGGATGGGTTCTGTCCTCGGAAACTGCCGCCCTCGATCTGGTGGGCGCGAGATTCGTCCGCGAGATCGCGGCCGGGGAGATGGTGGTGATCGACGCAGTCGGGGTGCACAGCTTCTACCCGTTCTCGACCACAGACCCGACACTCTGTCTGTTCGAGTTCGTCTACTTCGCCCGGCCCGACAGCCAGATGTACGGGCGTGGGATCCACGCGGCGAGACGGCAGATGGGCGAGACATTGGCCGCCGAGCACCCGGCCGACGCCGACGTGGTCGTCCCGGTACCCGAGTCAGGGCTACCAGCTGCACAGGGATTCGCCGCCGCCAGCGGCATCCCGTACTCCGATGGCCTGGTCAAGAACCGCTATATCGGCCGCACTTTCATCGAGCCCAGCCAGAGCCTGCGTGATCGAGGTATCAGGCTCAAGCTGAACCCGATACCGGACAACCTCAGGGGTAAGAGGGTGGTCCTGGTCGACGACTCGATCGTGCGCGGCTCGACAACCCGGAAGCTGGTCCACATGGTGCGCGACGCCGGGGCGACCGAAGTCCATCTCCGCGTGTCTTCCCCTCCTTACCGCTGGCCATGCTTCTACGGCATGGACACATCGGACCGGAGCACCCTGATCGCGGCGTCCCTCGAGGTCGACGAGATCAGAGAGCACATCGGGGCCGACTCCCTCGGTTACTTGTCACTGCAGGGCCTGCTCGATGCGACCGGAGTCGCCGACGCCGGATTCTGCACGGCTTGTCTCTCCGGCAACTATCCGACCGAGGTCCCGGAGGCAGCAGACAAGTTCCAGCTCGAGCGCTCCTGACATGACCACCTACGGGGAGGCCGGGGTAGATCTGGAAGGCGCCGACCGGCACGTCGAGGCTATCGCCAATTTGGTAACCGCCACCTGGACCGAAAACGTCATCGGCAACTTCGGTGGCTTCGCGGCGGGCGTCACCATTCCCGCCGGATACCGCGAGCCCGTGCTGATGATGTCGACCGACGGGGTGGGAACGAAGCTGGAACTGGCGAGGAGGGCCGGTCGCTGGGATGGAGTAGGCCAGGACCTCGTTGCCATGTGTGTCGACGACCTCGCCGCGGTAGGAGCGAGACCCCTCGGATTCGTCGACTACCTGGCCGTCGGCGCCCTGAACGCCACACGCGACCGGGCCATCGTCGAATCGGTGGCCGCGGCATGTGCCATCGCCGGGTGCCCCTTGCTCGGCGGCGAGACCGCCGAGCACCCTGGAGTGATGGAGCCCGATGCCGTCGACCTGGCCGGCGCGGTCATGGGCATCGTGGACCGTGGCCAGGAGTTGGGCCCGACCCTGGTAACAGAGGGTGACGTCGTCGTGGGTCTCACGTCACCCAACCTGCGGTCGAATGGGTTCTCACTCGTCAGGGCGCTGTTTGGCGACGAAATCGAGTCTCAGCTCGACGGATTTCTCGAACCCTCGGTCATCTACTCACCGGATGTCCTGAGAGCGGTAGAGGGTGGCGGGGTTCGAGCCGCGGCGCACATCACCGGCGGTGGGCTGGCCGGGAATCTGGCGAGGGTACTCCCTCCCGGAATGGGCGCCCAAGTGGATACCGGTGCCTGGGAGGTGCCGCCCGTCTTCGAGACCATTGCGTCACGTGGTGCCCCCGATGCCGAGATGTGGTCCACATTCAACATGGGGATCGGCTTCTGCCTGGTGGTGACTCCAGACGCCGCCGAATCTGTGATTTCGACTGTCTCCGCCCACGAAGGAAGGGTCATCGGCGAGATCGTCGTCGGTGAAGGAGTTGCGCTCGGGTGAAATTCACCGAGGCCTCGGCGGTGGCACCCGCCGGAGAGGGCATCTGGAAAGCAGACGTACAGCCGGACTGGGACATCTTCGGGATCGCCAACGGCGGCTATCTGATGGCCATCGCCGCTCGGGCGATGTCGGCCGCGGCCGGGGGCCGTCTACCGGTGAGCGTCACCGCCCATTTCACGAGGCCGGTCTCGGCCGGCGCTGTCGTGGTGACGGTGGAACCTGTGAAAGAGGGTCGCGCATTCTCCACCCTGAGGGCCACCTTGACCGCCGATTCCGATTCCATCTCCCTCCTGGGCAGTTTCTCCGAGCCGCGATCCGGCGCCGTCGAGCCTCTCTATGTGGCAGCCGCTCCACCGGAGATGCCGCCACCCGAGAAGTGCATCCGCGCCGTTCCCTCCGCGGACCGGCCCCTTCCCCCACCGCTGATAGCCCAGTTCGAAGAGCGAATCCACCCCGAAGACGTCGGGCCGCTGCAAGGTGAGCCCAGCGGGACAGCCCAGATGCGCGGGTGGTTTCGACTCCACGATGGTGAGCCGCTGGATGCCTTCACGCTGCTGCTCGCAGCCGACTCCTTCCCACCCGCGGTCTTCAACGCCGACCTTCCCCTCGCCTGGACCCCGACCCTGGAGATGACCACCCAGATCCGCGGCGTACCCGTCCCGGGTTGGCTGAGGTGTCAGTTCACGACGCGTTTTGTGACCGGCGGCCTGCTCGAGGAGGACGGGGAGATATGGGACGAGGCCGGCCACCTCGTCGCCCTATCCCGTCAGTTAGCCCTCGTCCCCCGCTGAGAAGGACTCGAGATCGAGGAGCAGCGCGGTCTTCCTCCTGTCATCGAGGAAGGATGAGTTGATCGAGTTGCGGGCGATGTCGGTGATCGTGGCATCGTCGAGGCGCAGATCATCCCGAACACCGCGGTAATTGTCGCCGATGTACCCACCGAAGTAGGCGGGGTCGTCGGAGTTGACCGACACCACCAGCCCGGCCCCGATCATCGCGGGAAGTGGATGTCGTGCAAGGTCCTCGACGACCTTCAGGGCCACGTTGGACAAAGGGCACACCGTGAGCGGAACCTTGTCGCGGCTCAACCTCGCCACCAGCTCCGGGTCCTCGAGGCTGCGCACACCGTGATCGATCCGCTCCGCTCCCAGGACGTCGAGGGCCGCTCGGACGTACTCTGGCGGGCCCTCCTCTCCGGCATGGGCAACGGCGCGAAGACCGAGCTGCCGGGCCCGGGCGAAGGCCCTCTCGAACAAATGCGGAGGGCGACCGCGCTCCGACGAATCGATCCCGACCCCGATAACCCCGTCGAGGAACGGCTCGGCCTCCTCGATCGTGGAGACGGCCTCTTCCCCCGACAGATGACGGAGAAAGCACATGATCAGGTCTGCACTGATCCCCCGCCGCCTGCGGCCATCCGAGATGGCATCCCGGAATCCCCTCATGAACACCTCGAAGCCGATGCCCCGCCCGGTATGGCTCTGGGGATCGAAAAAGA
The DNA here is from genome assembly GCA_040510795.1 of Acidimicrobiia bacterium. Taxonomy (GTDB): domain Bacteria; phylum Actinomycetota; class Acidimicrobiia; order Spongiisociales; family ZC4RG35; genus JARDZU01. Next base: position 4,263 of record JBEVIF010000290.1, on the reverse strand, counting down.
TCTCGGCATGACGCACTCCATCGTCGGCAGCTCGGTCGAGGTAGGCGGTCATGAGGTCGTAGAAATCATCCGGGGTGCGGAGGACCTCGCCACCCTGGTAGTAGATGTCGAGGAACGACTGGAGGTCGCTGAATCGGTAGGCGGAATGGACCTGGTCGATGTCCTCGAAAGGCAGCGACAGGCCGTTTCGGGTGGCGAGGCGAAACATCATGTCCGGCTCCAGCGTGCCCTCTATATGGACATGCAACTCCGCCTTGGGGAGACGGGTGATCAGATCGTCCATGTCCGAAATCTCATTCGAGAGCGATGTCCTGTGGGCGGATGGGCACCCGATTGAGCTCTTTCCCCGTGGCGGCTCGAATCGCAGCGGCGACCGCCGCCGTCGAGGAGATGGTCGGCGGCTCTCCCACGCCCTTCGCCCCGAAGGGGCCCCACGATCCCTCCCTCTCGATCAACAGGGCCTCGACGTCGGGTGCATCGAGGATGGTGGGGAGCAAGTAGTCGGTGAATGTCGGATTGAGAATGACACCATCCTTCATCACCAGCTCCTCCATCACGGCCAGACCCACCCCCTGAAGGATGCCGCCTTCGATCTGACCCCGCACCGACTGCGGATTCAGGGCGAGACCCACGTCTTGGGCAGTGTCGACACGGACCACCTTGACCAGACCCAGCTCGGTGTCGACGTCGACCACCGCCCGATGGCCAGCCACGGCGAAGTCGGCGTGGATCACGCCCTGACCGTTCTCGTCTGGGCCGGTCGTGGGCGGGTGCCGGAAGGTGACTGTCTCTTCCCAGCCTTCCTCAGCGAGGACAGACCAGGAGACCACTAGCTCATCGCCCTTCCAGACCCCGTCATCGTCGAGTTCCTCGCCTTCGTGTCTGTCCAGGACCCTCTGCCGGAGCTTTACCGAGGCCTCGAGAGTGGCCCCACCGGAGAGCTGGGTCTGCCTCGAAGCCGAGGTGGAGCCGGCTGAGTCGATCCTCGATGTGTCCACGTGGGCCACGTCGACGCGGGAGATCCCCAGCGCGCTGCGGACGATCTGAGCCAGGACGGTGACCAGGCCCTGCCCGACTTCTATCGCGGCGGTTTCGACCACCGCACCATCAGGAGTGAGGCGAACCCTTGCCTGGGCGTAGTCATCGGATCCCTCGGAGAACCCGAGGTTCTTGAGACCGAGGGCATATCCCACCCCTCTCCGAACGTGATGTGGCTCGGTGGTGAGACCCGAGCCCCCGGGAAGCTCACTGTGATGCGCCATCGTTGCCGGTTCCGGAAGAGGCATTGCCTGCAGACTGCGTATCACCTCGATCGTGGGAAGCGGGGTCTCGATCACCTGCCCGGTGGTCGGCATCGGGTCGCCGGTGCCGAGGGCGTTCAGCTCGCGCAGATCGAGCGGGTCCATTCCGAGGGCTGCGGCGAGCCGGTCCATTTGTGCCTCGTAGGCAAAGCAGACCTGTACCGCTCCAAATCCCCTCATCGCCCCACACGGCGGGTTGTTGGTGCGGGCTCCCACCCCGTCGACTGCGACCGAGTCGCTCCGATATGGACCGACTGCGAAGTAGCAGGCGTTGGCCAGAACGGCGGATGTAGTCGAGGCGTAGGCCCCGCCATCGATCATCACCCGCGCTTCTACCCGGACCAGACGTCCGTCCTCATCGGACTCGTGGCGGTAGCGGAGCCAGGCCGGATGGCGGTGGACATGCCCGGTGAACGACTCCGAGCGGTGATAGACCATCTTGACCGGCCGCCCGGTGTGGAGGGCCAGCATGCAGAGATGGATGTGCAGGTTTAGGTCTTCTCTGGCCCCGAAGGCGCCGCCGATCCCCGTCGGGTGGGCACGCACCTGATCCGGTCGGAGACCGAGGCTGGCCACCACTTGCTCTTGATCGACGTGCACATATTGGCTCGTCGCGTAAAGATCGACACCGCCTTGGCCGTCCGGGATGGCAAGACCGGCCTCGGTCCCCAACGGCGCCTGATCCTGCATCCCGACCTCGTACTCACCTACGACCACGACGGACCCGCGCAAGCCCTGGTCCCCGCGACGGATGCTCAGCCGGCGAAACACCTCGTCACGGTCGTCGGCCTCTTCGGGGTCGGTCAGCGCGTCGAGATCTTCGTAGCGAACCTCGACCGCAGCCGCCGCCCTCCTGGCGGTGTCGTCGTCCTCGGCGGCCACCACTGCCACCGGCTCTCCCCAGAACTTGACCTCGTCGCCGGCCAGAACCGGCTGGTCGGCGTGCTCCAATCCAAACGTGGCCCTCCCCGGGACATCGTCTGCCGTGAGGCACGCGTGCACACCGCCGATTGCCAGCGCCGGGGCCAGGTCGATCGAGACGATACGTGCCCGGGCGTGGGGGCTACGGACCGTGGCCGCCCAGAGCATCCCCTCGGCTCTCAGGTCCTGGGCGTATTCGAACTCGCCACGGAGCTTGGGCACGCCATCGGGACGGAGCGGGGAATCCCGGATCACACCGCGCGGCACCCCGACGCGGCGTCCCGTCCTAGTGCTCATCAGTCGTCCCCACGTCCTCCAGGGCGCGGATGATTGCGCCGTACCCAGTACACCGGCAGATGTTCCCGGCCAGGGCTTCTTTGATCTCGTTACTGCTCGGATGAGGGTTCCGGGCAAACAGGTCGACCGCGGCCACGACGATGCCTGGTGTGCAGAAGCCACATTGGACGGCTCCAGCGTGGTGCATCGCCTCCTGGATAGGGTGCAGGCCGTCGTCGGGGCTGACCCCTTCGACCGTGGTCACCGACGAACCGGCGGCATCCGCCGCCATCACCAGGCAGGAGCAGACCAGCTCCCCGTCGAGGATGACGCTGCACGATCCACATTCCCCCTGCTCACAGGCATTCTTCGAGCCGGGCAGGCCGAGCTCGTCACGCAGCAGATCGAGGAGGCTGCCGGGGTTGGTGACCCGGGCCGTGACTCGCTCTCCGTTGACTATCAGCTCGACGATCACGAGAGACACCTATCCAGCAGACGTCTGGCCAGGACGCCTGCCCCGTGACGCCGGTACCCCTCAGTCGACCGGTGATCGGTTATTGGCCGCACTTCTTCGCTGACGAGCCGCTGGAACTCGACCAGATCACCCGCGCTCGGATGGCCGATCGAAGAGATCATGTTCTCGGCTCCGGTAGCCCTGATCGGGGTGGGGGCCACTGACCCGAGGGCAACCGTGGTCTTGCCGTCGTCGGCGCGGGTGACGACGGCGCACACAGTGGCTATGACCATGGCGTTTCGGATCCCGATCTTGCCGAAGCACTGCCGCTCGGGTAAGCCGGCGGGCAGGTGGACCGCCATGATCAACTCGTCTGGCCGTCGGGCCGTCTCCTTGACACCGGTGAAGAACTCCTGCCAGGGCAGCGTTCGCTGTGACGTCGTCGACGCGAGCTCGATGGATGCGTCGACTGCGGCCAGGAACGGATGCCCGTCGCCGGCAGGGCTCGCAGTTCCCAGATTCCCACCGATCGTCCCGGCATTTCGGATCTGTGGTGAGCCCACGGTGCGCGCCGCTTCGGCCAAGGCCTTGGGGCCCTGTGTCTCGATCCGGCGCCATGTGACGCCTGCCCCGATCCGTTGGCCATCCCACTCCTTCAGCTCGGCCAGCCGCCGCAGCCCGATGACACGCTCCGGGCGGATGTGGCCGAAATTGACCTCGACCATGAGATCGGTCCCCCCGGCCAGTGGGATCGCTCCCTCGCGCAGTCCGGCGAGGGCCTCATCGATCGAGTTCGGGTGCACGATCTCCACTGGCGGGCAAAGTTAGTGCCGGTTTCCGTTACACAAGTGTCGCGGCAAGCCGGTTGTGCTCCCTGACCAGAGACGCGGTGTCGACCCCGGTCAATTGGCCGCCGTCGACGACCTTCCGACCGCCGACCCAGGAGTGATCGACCGTCACCGGGGCGCACATCACCACCGCCGCCACTGGATCGTGAAGCGCGCCGGCGAAGTCGACCCGATTCAGGTCATAGGCGATGAAGTCGGCACACATCCCGGGGGCGAGTCTCCCGATGTCGTCACGGCCCAACACCCCCGCCCCACCGACAGTGGCCAGACCTAGCGCCTGACGCGCCGTCATCTGCGGCCCCTCGCCGATGCCCGGCGAGACACCGAGACGATTGAGCAGGAGCGCCTGCCGGACCTCCCCCATCATGTGCGAGGCGTCGTTCGAAGCTGAGCCGTCCACACCGAGACCCACCCCGACACCCGCCTCCAGATACCGCGAGACCGGGGCCAGCCCGGAGGCGAG
>JBEVIF010000289.1:0-4743 GCA_040510795.1 Acidimicrobiia bacterium | reverse complement strand
CCCCCCGGCGCGATGAATGGCGCCATCGACCCCGCCCCCACCCAACACTGACGAGTTGGCCGCAATGAAGATCACGTCACCATCGACCGTGGTGATGTCGCCCTGGATGGCCTCGAGATGGGTCACGAAACGACTGTAGAAGAGGAATCCCCCCTCCTTCGTTCAGGAGAGAAACTCAGGCGACTGCGCTGGGCGTGTGGAGCCGAATCACAGAGCCGAGCAGCGCAGATTCCTCGGTGCGGGAGAATGCCCGGCGGCGCACGGCCTCAGCTACGGCGTCACGGCGTGGGTTGGGACCCCGTCCGAACGCCTGCAGGGCCGCCTCGGTGCTCATGACTGCGGCGCGGAATGGATCGGGGAGCACCGCATTCAAGGCGACCAGCCATACCGACCTAGTGACTCTCGAGGCGGCCTCGAGACCGGTCATGAGGGCTCGCTCGATCGAGGCCAGCTCGTTCTCTCGACCCGCAGCGACGAGAGTCAACGCCTGATGCAGGAGGCGCTGAATCAGTTCGCGGGCCGGCTCGGTGAGGTCGGGGAGGTGATAACGGAACACGATCGAAGCGCAGTCGATGGCGTAGAGCCGGGCGTACGGCTCGTCCCATTCTCCGAGGCGGTAGCGCTCGACCTCGAGAAGTGCGGAAATGCTGTCGAGGCCGTCATACCGGCTCGACATCATCCCGCCCGCTTCCACGTGGTTTGGTGCCACCATCACCGTTGTCCTTGCCCTTCCTTGGAAACCCACTTGCCTGTCCTGTGGATAATCCACAATTTCCGACGATTTGGGCATGGGCCGCATGGCCCATTCTTTCCACAACCATCTGAACTAGTCCTCTGGACCCAGAGACATGCCGGGATTGCGGCGACCCTCGGCTAGATTGCCCCGATTACCGCCGAACCTGGCATGCGCCGGGTGGGGGGAACCAACCCCATCGGGGGCGAATCCCGGCATCGAGGGCCGGGTAGGGCGAACTTCCAGCCCGAGCCCGTCAGCTAACTCCCAAGGCGACAGAGGAAGAAAAAGAGGCACCGACTTTGGAGACGTTCAGCGCCGCCTCCCACGGTGAGGTCTTGCAACTCGTGATACAGATCGCGGTGTTGCTCGCCGCCGCCCGCTTCCTCGGTGGGTTGGCACAGAGGATGGGGCAGCCGGCGGTGGTGGGCGAGATCCTGGCGGGGGTGATCTTGGGCCCGTCGATCCTGTCCGGATTGGTGCCGTGGATAGGGGATTGGATCCTGCCACAGACCGAGGCCCAGGGCTACATGCTCGAGGTCGTTGCCCTGATCGGAGTGATGCTGCTCCTGGTCATCACCGGGCTAGAAACGGATCTGGCCCTCATCCGGCGTCGCTTCGGAGTAGCTCTCGGAGTCGCGGCGGGCGGTCTTGTAGTCCCCTTCGTCACGGGGTTGGCTCTGGGATTTGCCCTGCCTGAAAGTCTTCTCGTCGACCCATCGGATCGAACGGTGTTCGCCCTCTTCGTAGCCACCGCCCTTTCCATTTCGGCGATCCCGGTGCTGGCCAAGATCTTGATGGACCTCGACCTCATGCGGCGGGAGTTCGGTCAAACGGTCCTCGCCGCCGGAATGATCGACGACCTCACAGGCTGGACGATGCTGGGGGTGGTCACCGCTCTGGCCAGCGCCGAGGCCATCACCGCCGGCTCGGTGGTGCTGACCTTCGCCATGGTGGCGATATTCATCCTGGTGACGATGACAGTCGGGCGATTTGTCGTCGAGAGAGGGCTGGGCCTGATTCAGGACCGATTCCGGGGGCGGGACGCAATCTTGACGCTGGTGGTCGTGCTCGCCTTTGCCTGGGGCGCCTTCAGCCAGGCGCTCCGGCTCGAGCCCGTGATTGGGGCATTTGCCATCGGGATCCTGTTCGGCGGGCTCCCACGGCTCCCTACTGACGTCGTTCACAAGCTGGAGAGCATGGCCCTCGCCGTCTTCGCTCCGATCTTCTTCGCGGTGGCGGGCCTCAAGGTGGACATCCGCGCCATCCTTCAGCCCGACCTCCTCTTTGTTGCCGCGTTGGTGATCCTCATCGCCACCTTCGGCAAAGTCGCCGGCGCCTACATTGGGGCCAGGTACCTGTCGGGCCAGGACCACTGGTCGGCACTGGCTTATGGCGCCGGTCTCAACGCACGCGGCGCGGTCGAGATCGTCATCGCCACCATCGGCCTCTCCCTCGGGATACTCACGACCGAGATGTTCTCCATCATTGTGCTGATGGCTGTGGTGACGTCCATCGCCGCGCCCGCCGGCCTTCGGTACTGTCTGGCCCGGATCGCGCCTGCCGATGAGGAAGAGCTGAGACTGGCTCGGGAAGAGGTGCTGAAAGGCAGCTTCCTCGCCGGGTTGAAACGGGTTCTGGTGCCGGTGAGGCCCCGGATCGGGCAGGTTGGCACCCAGACGATCCAGGCTGTGCTGGTGGCCAGGTTGGGCGAAGCCAGCGGCATCTCCACAACGCTCCTCGCCGTTGCCGGGGATCAGGACCGCGTTCTGGCCGGCGCCTATGTCAACTCGCTCCGCGCCGTCTTCAGGGGTCGGGGGACTACCACTCGCATCGTCTCCAGCCACGATCCGGTGGAGGCGATCCTGCACGAGGCTGAAGCCGACTATGACCTGCTCGTGATCGGAACACCGACGATGAGTGGCACGGGCAAAGGGGTATTCGGGCCGGTCATCGACGACTTGATCAAGCTCTCCCGCACCCCGACCCTCGTAGTGAGGGGGGAGAACGTCCCTGAAGACTGGGCTCCCAGCCGGATACTGGTCCCGGCCAGTTCCAGCATGAGTTCACGAAACGCTGCGGACCTCGCCTTCGCCATCGCCGGGGCGGATGCAGTCGTCACCGGGGTGCATGTGGTGACGCCGTCTCGTCTCTCAGGGATGCGACCCAACGTCGCCCTCGATGTCACCGCCGAATTCGAGATCCTCGCCACACAGATGGGCCAGCATGTCGAAACCGAGGTTCGCGAGGCGGATGACATCGAAACAGGGATCCTCGAAGCTTTGACCGAGTTCGATGCCGACCTGCTGGTCCTCGGCACCAATGTCCGTGCCGGCACCACGCACCTGCACCTTGGCCCCCGTGTCGAGTATCTGACCCGGCTGGCGCCCTGCCCGGTCGTGATCCTGAACAGCTAATCCTCGTAATTGGGACGCCCGCGCCCGCATGTGACATCTTGTTGTCCCGATTACGCAGGGCTGATCGCGAGGTCCCCGGCGCGAAGCCAGCAGGCTGCCTGGTGATGGGGGCCCTGGGGGGAATCCATCAGCATGGGATCCTCGACATCGCAGAGGGATTGTCGGGCGATCGGACAACGGGGGTGGAAATGACATCCGCGGGGTGGGTTGAGCGGCGAAGGGATCTCGCCTTGCAAGATCCTGCGGTTCCTAGGGCGGTCGGGGTCGGCGATCGGGATCGCGGAGAGAAGAGCCTCGGTATAGGGGTGGAGGGGGTTTCGGTACAAGGTGTCCCGATCGGTCAACTCCACCACGCGGCCGAGGTACATGACTGCGACCCGATCAGAGATGTGCTCGACAACAGCGAGATTGTGGGCCACGAAGAGAAGGGTGAGGGCGAGCTCCTCCTGGAGCTCGGTGAGGAGATTGAGGACCTGGGCCTGCACCGAGACGTCCAGGGCAGAAACCGGCTCGTCCGCCACGACCAGGTCCGGTTTCAGGATGAGGGCGCGCGCGATGCCGATTCGCTGACGTTGGCCACCGGAGAACTCGTGGGGGTAGCGGCTGGCATGGGACGCTCGGAGGCCGACGAGTTCCAGCATCTCTTTGACCCGCTCCTGCTGCTCGTCCTTGGTCCCGATGCCATGTAGGCGCAGGCCCTCGGCGATGGCCGGCCCGACCTGTGACCGAGGATCGAGCGAGCCGTACGGGTCCTGGAAGATGATCTGTACGCGTCGGCGGAAAGGCTTGAGGTCGTTGCCCGAGAGATGGGTTATGTCCTCACCGTCGAATTGGATTGTCCCGGACGTCGGCTCCATCAGCCGGGTCAGCATCCGGCCAAGGGTGGTCTTGCCACAGCCTGACTCCCCGACGAGGCCCAGGGTCTCCCCTTTGAAGATGTCGATGGAGACGCCGGCTACGGCCCTGACCGTGGCCACCTGACGTTGCAGGATGCCTCCACGCACGGGGAACTCCTTGACCAAGTCGCGAATCTCGACCAGCGCCTCAGCCATCGGGGTCTTCGACCTTCTCCGGCCCGTAGTACAGCCAACAACGAACCTTGTGGCCCTCCTCCACGTCCCGTAGGTCGGGCTCGATCTCGGTGCAAATCTGCAAGGCATTCTCGACTCGTGGGATGCACCTAGGAGCGAAACGGCAGCCCTTGGGGAGGTCGATCATGGAGGGCACCACCCCGGGGATCACATCGAGTTGGTCTCGGAGCGATCCCAGCACCGGGATGGAACCGATCAATCCCTTGGTATACGGGTGGAGCGGGTTCCTGAAGATCGAGCGGACATCGGTCTCCTCGACGATCTCGCCGGCGTACATGACCGATACACGGTCGGCCATCTCGGCGACGATTCCGAGATCGTGGGTGATAAGCAGCACCGCCATGCCCGTCTCGCGCTGCAGGCGGCGGATGAGGCCAAGGATCTGGGCCTGCACGGTGACGTCAAGGGCGGTCGTCGGCTCGTCGGCGATGAGCAGCTCTGGCTCGCACGCGAGTGCCATGGCGATCATCACCCGTTGAGCCATGCCACCCGACATCTCGAA
>JBEVIF010000288.1:0-10171 GCA_040510795.1 Acidimicrobiia bacterium | reverse complement strand
TTTGCTTGGCATCGATCTGCAGACCAGCTCCCGAATCGAGGAGGCAGTCGCCACTGGATGCGAGGTGATCAAGCCGGGGTGGGTCCGGGTCAACTTCAACTACTTCATCGCCGAAGAGGAATTCGCCTATCTCATCGAGGCGGTTCATCTCGTGGCCGACCAGGGATGGCGACTCCTTCCCCTGTACACGTACGAGCCCGACACTGCCCTGTGGCGTCATCGCGACGGACTCCCCAGGCCCCCAACCTCTCTCAGCGACCTCGACTTCTCAGGTGGAGGCCTGGAGCCCCCGACGACTGCGCCAATTGGTGAACTGGGCGAATACCTGGCCGAGGCGAAGCGGATCCTCGCCGAAGAGCCCGAGTCCGGTGGGGCAGCGCCCGATCTGGGCTCCGCCGCTGAGCGTCTGCGATGGTTCCCCAACCCAGCGGAGATCGAACGATGACGGATCCTGTCGAAAAGCCCGATGCAGCCGATCTCCTGGAGTGGCATCGCACCTTTGCCCCACTGGCCTTCAATGAGGCGTGGGCTCTTCTCGATATCGCTGATCCCACACGTGAACAGGAAGAAGAGATGCTCGCCGCGACCTTCGCTCAGCGCTATCACTGGTAAGAGGTCGGGACGCCTCGCCACCAGGCGATTTCCGATTGGCAGATCTCGCGCGTGGCCGCAGTCCTTGGGTATGCCGATCTCGCACTGCGCTTCGGCGAACGCTCATTGGCGGTTTGCATCGACAATGGCCTCGACCCCTTCGTCACAGGGTTCGCACACGAGGCAATCGCCCGAGCCGCCGCCGATGTCGACGACATCGACATGTTCACCGAGCACTTGGAGGCGGCCAAGGAGAAGTTGCTCGAGATCGAGGACCCCGGAGACCGGGATCTGCTGGAAGCCGATCTGACCGAGATGTCGGAGAGATAGGTTCTGGGTTTAGGTTCTAGGTCGGAGGTCTTGGGTAAGGAGGAAAATCCAAGATGACCATCGACGTCGCAACGTGGGCAGAGAGCTATGCACGAGCCTGGGTGGAGATGGACGCGGAGGCAGCCGCCGATCTCTTCGCCGAGGACGCTACGTATCGCTCGTTCATCTTCGACGAGCCCCACGTCGGGCGGGACGGGGTCAAGGCCTACTGGAGCGAGGTGACCGCCACCCAGGCCGAGGTCCACGTGACCAGGGGACGGCCGATCGTCGACGGCCCCCGAGCCGCGGTCGAGTTCTGGACCACCATGGAGAATTCGGGAGAGGAGGTCACCCTGGTCGGATGTCTCCTTCTCACCTTTGATGACGAGGGGCGTTGCCGGAGCCTCGATGAGTATTACGAGTTTGCCCAGGGTTTCCTCGACCCGCCCGCCGATTGGGGCGCGCTCTAGCGGGAACATGTGGTGAGCACGCCAATCGAGGGCTATGCGGTCATAGGCGACACTGAGACTGCTGCGTTGGTTGCCAGCGACGGATCGATCGACTGGCTCTGTCTCCCCCGCTTCGACTCGGGTGCCTGCCTCGGCGCGTTGCTCGGGAGTGAGGAAAACGGTCGATGGCGGATCTCCCCGGAGGGTGGCACGAAGCGGGTAACGCGGAACTACCGCCCCGGGACGCTGATCCTGGAAACCGAGATGGAGGCCGATGGGGGTAGGGTCCGGCTCATCGACTTGATGCCGGTCCGGGGGCGCGACGGTGGCAACAACGCAGACGTGGTCCGCATCGTGGAAGGTGTATCGGGTCGTGTGCAGATGCGGATGGACCTGACCATCCGCTTCGACTACGGCCATCTAGTGCCCTGGGTCACCCACTCGGGTGAAAGATGGGCAGCCGTCGGCGGCCCGGACGCACTCACCCTGGCGACGCCTATCGACACCCGTGGCGAGAACCTGAGCACGGAGGCGGAGTTCGCGGTTTCGGAGGGCGATCGAGTCCCGTTCGTGCTCACCTGGCACCCGTCTCACCAACCCCCACCGCCGGATGTCGACGCCGAGAGTTCGCTGGAGAACACCGAGAAATGGTGGCGAGAGTGGACCGACGCGAACACCTACGACGGAGAGTGGGAGGAGGCAATTGATCGGTCACTCATCACCCTCAAGGCCCTCACGTATGCCCCTACAGGTGGCATTGTCGCCGCCCCAACCACCTCCCTCCCCGAGCACATAGGCGGGGTGCGCAACTGGGACTACCGGTTCGTCTGGGTGCGTGACGCAACTTTCACCTTGCAGACACTGATGATGGCCGGGCACCAACGTGAGGCCCTCGCCTGGAGGGACTGGCTGCTCCGGGCGGTAGCCGGCGATCCGGAGGACCTCCAGATCATGTACGGGGTGGCCGGCGAGCGCCGCATGCCCGAGCTGGAGCTTGATTGGCTCGCCGGGTATCAAGGCTCCCGACCGGTTCGCACCGGCAACGCCGCCCACCAGCAGATCCAGGTCGATGTCTACGGGGAGCTGATGGATGCGATCTACATGGCCCGGCGGATGGGGATGGACCACGAGGAGAACATCTGGGACCTGCAGCAGTTGCTTCTCGAGCACTTGGAGGGCAAATGGTCCGAGCCCGATCACGGGCTCTGGGAGGTGCGGGGCGACCCGAGGCACTTCACCCATTCCCGGCTCATGGCCTGGGTCGCATTCGACCGGGCCATCAAGTGTGTTGAGCAATGGACCTTCGATGGGCCGGTGGATCGCTGGCGTGAGCGCCGCCAAGACATAAGAGCGGAGATCGAGCAGCGCGGCTTCGACCCTGACCGCAACACTTTCACGCAGTCATACGGGTCGACGGCGCTGGACGCTTCTCTGCTCCTCATACCTCAAGTCGGGTTCCTCCCTCCAACCGAAGCGCGAGTCCTGGGCACGATCGACGCCATTCAGCGCGAGCTCTCGATCGACCACACACTGATTCGCCGCTATGACACGGACGAGGCGGACGACGGGCTGCCGGCGGGCGAAGGGGCTTTCCTCCTCTGCTCGTTCTGGATGGTCGATGCGCTCGCAATGGCCGGGAATCACGACGAGGCTCGTCGAAGGTTCGAGCACCTGCTCGGCCTCCGGAACGACGTCGGCCTGCTCTCCGAGCAGTACGACCCGATGTCGCAGAGGATGCTGGGCAATTTCCCGCAGGCGTACAGCCACCTCGGGCTGATCGACTCCGCCTACAACCTGCGGGCTGAGGGCAAGGGCGGCCCTGCTCAGGACCGGGCTTCCGATTCGTGAAGGCGATCACCGTGGTCCCGGGGAATCCGGAATCACTTCAGCTCGAAGAGGTGGCCGACCCGGAGCCTGGTCCGTACGACCTCCTGATCGAGATGGTCGTGGCCGGGATCTGTGGCACCGACCACGAGATTCTGGAGGGAGACATTGGCTACCCCCCATCAGGGCGCGACCGGTTGGTGTTGGGTCATGAAGCGCTCGGCCGAGTGTTAGCCGCCCTGCCGGGAAGCGACTTCGCCCCGGGCGATCTGGTGGCGCCGATCGTGCGCCGCCCCGACCCGGTCCCGTGCCCCAACTGCGCTGCCGGAGAATGGGACATGTGCCGCAACGGCCGTTTCACCGAGGCCGGGATCAGAGGTCTGGACGGCTACACCGCCGAGAAGCTGTCGCTTCCCGTCGAGTTCGCGGTGAAGGTGAGCTCGGACCTCGGGCACCTCGGCGTGCTGGTGGAGCCGGCCAGCGTGGTGGCCAAGGCCTGGGAGCACATCATCCATCTCGGGAGCCGCGGGCAGTGGGCACCGGAGAGAGTGTTGGTGACGGGGGCCGGCCCGATCGGCCTCTTGGCCACTCTCTTTGCTACCCGGCGGGGCGCAGAGGTTCATGTTCTCGACCGGGCCAGCGATGGGCCCAAACCGGATCTGGTCCGCGACCTGGGGGCGGTGTATCACCAGGACGGCCCGACCTCGATGGGAGAGGAGTACGACGTGGTGGTGGAGTGCACCGGGGATGCCGACCTGATGGCGGCCGTGGCCGGTGTGACCAAACCCAACGGGATCGTATGTTTCGCCGGGGTCACCGACGAGGGACGTCATGTCACTGTGGCCAGCGATATCGCCCGGGCCATGGTGCTCGAGAACCGAATCGTCTTCGGGACCGTCAACGCAAACCGCAGGCACTACGAAGAGGCAGTTCGAGCGCTGGCCCGAGCTGATGAATCCTGGTTGAGGAGGATGGTCAATCGGCGGGCCTCGCTAGACGACTGGGAGGATGCCTATACCCGTCAGCCCGACGACGTGAAGACCGTCATCGACTTCCCCGATGCCGCGGCGTAACCGGGTCGACCCCTGGGGCGACCTCCATGCCGTCCCCGAGCGAGGACTCTTCACCGGAAATCGGGGCTGTCTGGTCGATGATCGAGGCCATCTCGCCCGTCATCACCGTGGCCCGCTCTGGATCATCTGTCTCCTCGAGTACCAGGGGTGGAGGCACCCACTCGAGCGGGCCGGCACCTGGACGCCGCTGTTCTTCCTCGACGATGCGGACGCGTTGGCTGCGGGACACCGTCCTTGCGGCCTCTGCCGACGCCAGGCCTATGTGAAATACCGGGATGCCGTGACCAGGGCCGACGGATCGAGTACTCCGTTGTCTGCCGGCGACATGAACCGGCGGTTGGGTCGGGAACGGCTTCACCGCGGTCGCGGCCTCGATCGCGCTTCAAATCGGATGCTGTGGACAGAGACAATCGACCGGCTGCCTGTTGGCACGGTGGTCGTCGATGAAGACCGGGTTCCGAGGCTAATGATGGAGGACCGCTTGCCGCGTTTCACTTTCGGCGGATGGACCGAGCCAATCCCTCGACCAAGGGGCGGTCAAGTCGACGTGCTGACTCCACCGACGTCCGTCGCCGCCCTGGCCAATGGATTCAGCCCGATCTTGCACCCGACGGCGTCAGGTTGAAGAATCGGCGGCAGCATGATGACGCAGCGGTATACCACGGTGGTGACGGCCGATTCCAGAGGTCGGGTGATGGTCCCGGTTCCATTCGACCCCGATCACGTATGGGGCCCGAAGCCGGAGCACCGTGTCGCCGGCACGGTCAACGGTATGGGAGTGCGGGGCTCCATCGAACCACTGAGCGACGGGTACGGCATCCTCCTTGGACCGGCCTGGCGCCGTGATTGCGGGATAGCGGCCGGAGACGATGTAGAAGTAGCCCTCGCCCCCGAAGGGCCGCAGCGGGACGATCTAGCCCCCGACTTCGCAGCCGCCCTCGAGGCGGAGCCCGAAGCGGGTGCGTTCTTCGACGCCCTGGCCCAGTTCTATCGCAAGGCTTACCTGCGATGGATCGACTCGACCAAGCGCAACCCCGAGATGAGGGCGGCCCGCATCGCCGAGACCGTGGAGTTGTTGAAGGCCGGGGTCAAGCAACGGCCCTGAATGTCGGACGCCGAAAATCCACCCGGATAAATGGGTTGGGATAGATACCGTCTGACCCTGCCCATGACTGCCTCGTCACCGTCTTATCGCGCCACACTGTCGACCTACCTCCGCCCGCATCGGGGTCGGGTCGTCGTGCTCATGCTGCTCCTGTTGGGCTCGATCGGCCTCCAGCTGGTCATACCCCTCATCCTGCGCGATTTCATCGACTCTGCAATGGCGGGGTCTGCCGTTGCAAGTTTGACCACTGCCGGCATCGCTTACCTGATCGCCGGGATCCTCAACCAGTTGCTCGACGCCGGGGCCTCCTACCTGGGCACAGACATCGGTTGGAGCGCCACCAACCGTCTACGTGAGGAACTGACATCACATCTGTTCTCCCTCGACATGGGGTTCCACAACGACACAACCCCAGGGGAGATGATCGAACGCGTCGACGGGGATGTCACCGCCATCTCGGAGTTCATCTCCCGTTTCCTGGTGAGGTTGATCGCCGCCGGAGTCCTGCTCACGGGGGTCGTCATCGTCTGCTGGTTCGAATCGCCGGCGATGGGCCTGACCATCACGCTCTACGTCGTCGCGGTGCTCCTCTTCCTCATCCGCCTGCGAAAGCTGGCGGTCGCCGCCGCCGAGGAAGAACGGGAGACCTCGGCCCGCCTCTATGGGTTCATCGAGGAACGCCTGGCCGGGGTCGACGACATTCGCTCCCTCGGAGCCGGCCGGTTCACCATGACCCGTTTCATCCCCGTTATGCGGGACTTCTACACCCGCACCACCAACGCTTGGCGCAAGCGGATCGTCGTCTGGGTCTCGGCCAACACAGCTTTCTGGGCCGGAGATGCGCTGGCCCTGATCGTCGGCGTGTGGCTAACGATTCGCGGCTCGATCACGGTGGGCACCGCGTTCCTGATTCTCCAATACGTGCAGCTGGTTCGGAGACCCATCGAGCAGATGACCCAGGAGCTACAGGAGCTGCAGAAAGCGGCAGGTGGGATCGTGCGGATCGACCAGTTACGCCACCTCGGCTCCTCGATCGCCGACGGTTCGGAGGTCATGCCCGCCGGGCCCCTGGCAGTCGAGTTCGAGGACGTTTCCTTCTCATACGAGGACCGCGGTGTCCTCGAGGAGATCAGCTTCACCCTGGCCCCGGGCAAATCGCTCGGCCTCTTGGGCCGGACCGGCGGGGGTAAGACCACCATCACCCGTCTCATCGCCCGGCTCTACGACCCCGATCGCGGCGTGGTGAGAGTGGGCGGCCACGATCTGCGGACCCTCCGCTCCGAATCACTGCGCCGGTCGGTAGGGGTGGTCACCCAAGACGTTCAATTGTTTCAGGCGAGCGTCAGGGACAACCTCACCTTCTTCGCCGAGCGACCGGATGACGACATCCTCGACGTCCTCGAGCGGGTGGGCCTCGGACCATGGATCCGACAGCTCGGACTGAACACCGAGCTCGGCGCCGGAGGCCAAGGCCTCTCCGCAGGAGAGCAACAGCTCCTCGCCTTCGCCCGTGTGTTCCTGCAGGACCCCGGAGTGGTGATCCTCGACGAGCCGTCGTCGCGGCTCGACCCGGTCACCGAGATGCTCCTGGCCACAGCGACGGAGAGGCTCTACGCCGGCCGCACTGTGGTGATCATCGCCCACCGTCTCGAGACCGTGCGGTTGGCGGACGAGATCATGGTGGTGGATGCCGGCCGGATCGTGGAGCACGGCTCGAGACAGACGCTTGCCACCGACCCGAGCACCCGTTACGCCGCACTTCTCGCCACCGGACGGGGTGAAATCCTGGGAGACACCCGACCATGAGCACCCTGCGTCTTGTCTGGGAGGTGATCCGCTACCGGCCGGGTAGGTGGTTCTTCTGCTTCGTCATGTGGACCTTCGTCCATGGCCTTCCATTGCTGTTCGGGATCCTGATCGGCCTCGTGTTCGAAAGACTGTCCGAAGGAAGCCCGGTCGACGAGACGGCGTGGGCGCCCGCCATTCTCTTCGGCGTCCTCGCCATCGGTCGAAACGTCATCATCTGGCTCGGTGACCGGCAATGGATCAACCACTGGATCGAGCAGTCGCTCCAACTTCGACGCAACTTGCTCCGCTGGCTGATGGAGGCACCCGGCTCGCGTGTCATCCCGCTGGCTCCAGGACAGGCGGTGAGCACGTTCCGCGATGACGTCGACGACATCCTCGAATATATGGAGAACTGGGTGGACATGGGTGGCCTGGTCGTATTCGGCGTGGGAGCCGTGGCCGTGATGGCTTCCATCGATGCCGGTCTGACAGCCATCCTCCTCATCCCGCTGGTCCTGACGATGATCCTCACTCAGTCCCTGAGCCCGCAGATCCGGAAGCGGAGGAGGGCGATGAGGGAGGCCACCGACCAGGTGACGGGCTTCATCGGCGAGACCTTCTCCGGTGTCCAGGCCATCAAGCTGGGCGCAGCTGAGCGTCCAGTGCTGGACCGCCTCCACGGTCTGAACGAGACCAGGCACAAGGCGGCTCTCTCCGACACGGTGCTGACCGAGATCCTGCGTGGCATCAACCGCAACATGTCGACCATCACGGTCGCCATCGTGCTGATCGTCGCCGCCGACTCGATCAGCGATGGGAGCTTCAGCATCGGTGAGCTGGCGCTGTTCCTCACCTATCTGCCCAGGCTGACCGACTACATGTCGTTCGTCGGCGACATCATCGCCCAGCATCGCCGGACCGGGGTTGCCTACGAGAGAATCCGCGCCCTTGCCGTGGACGCGCCCGACGATGAGCTGCTCGACCGCCAACGGGTGTCCTTGGAAGGCGAGGTCCCGGACATAGACCTCCCCGACATCGGCATCGATCCCCTGCAACAGCTGGAAGTCCGGGGCCTCAGCCATTGGTTCCCGGACGGTGGGGAGGGACTCGAGGGCGTCGACTTCGACGTCGAGCGGGGCTCGTTCACCGTCGTCACCGGCAAGATCGGTTCAGGCAAGAGCACCCTCGTCCGCGCCTTGCTCGGTTTGGTCCCCGCCGACGGCGACGTGCTCTGGAATGGGAAGCCGGTCGAGGACCCCGCCTCGTTCTTCGTGCCTCCGCGGTCCGCCTACACCGCCCAGGTTCCGCGCCTCTTCTCAGAGTCTCTGGCCGACAACATCGCTCTCGGGCAGAGAGTCGCACGCGAAAGGCTCCGCGAAGCGGTGCAACTCGCAGTGCTCGACCCCGATCTGGAACGCCTGGAGGCGGGTGAGCAGACAATGGTCGGCGCTAGGGGCGTCAAGTTGTCCGGGGGCCAGGTACAGCGCTCGGCGGCCGCCCGCATGTTGGCCACCGAAGCCGAGTTGCTCGTGTTCGACGACCTGTCTTCGGCTCTGGACGTTCACACCGAGACCGAGTTGTGGCAGCGGCTGTTGACCAAGCGTGACGTGACCTGTCTGGTCGTCTCTCATCGCCGCGCCGCGCTGTCGCGGGCGGATCAGATCCTGCTCATGGACGGGGGGAAGATCGTGGATCGCGGAGCCCTATCCGACCTGTTGGAGCGATCCGAGCTGATGCGCTCTCTGTGGGCGGAGGAAGGGGAAGCGGCCTAGCCGGCGTACGCCCGCACCGGGAGACCTTTCACGCCTGGCATGGCCGTGAACAGCGACCCGGCCAGCGGATCGTCATCGGGCTCAAGATTCTCCCGTGACGTCGTGATGTAGAGCCGGTCGAGATCGGCCCCCCCAAACGTGCAGGCGGTTACCTGTCTCGCCCCGACCTCGATGACCTCATCCAGGTCGCCCTCGGCCGTGTATCGATGAACCGCGCTCCCTCCGAAGAGCGCTACCCAGATCCCACCTTGCTCGTCAACGGCCAGACCGTCGGGTCCGCCGTGCTCGGCCGGTATCGGCACGAACGTCCGACGCCCGGACAATCCACGGTCTGAGTCGTAGTCGAACACCGAGATCTCATGCGTTGGTGTGTCGACGTAGTAGGCAAGCGAGTCGTCAGGGCTCCAGTCGAGTCCGTTGGAAATCGTTACCCCGTCCAGAACGACGGTGACCGTCCCATCCGGGTCGAGCCGGTATAGCGACCCCGCCCCCGGTCGTTTGTCATACGCCATCGAGCCGCAATAGAAGCGGCCGTCGGGATCACAGCCCCCCTCGTTCATTCGCACGTCGCCCCCGCTCCACAAATCACCAAGGCGGGTGATCGTCCCATCCGGTTCCTCGAGAGCAAAGCCACGTTCGATGCCCTGTACCGCGCCCCCGGCGCGGCGAGGCCTGATGATTGCAGCGATGTCATCGACGTGACTTCGTTGGATGGAACCGTCGGGACCGAGGGACATGACATCTCCGTCGAGCATGTCAACCCAGCGCAACCCGCCCCAGGCCTCGGACCACACCGGTCCTTCGGCGTGATAACAAATGGGGTCGGTGAGCGTCTCCGCTTTCATGAGGGACCTAGACCGCTACCGCTGGTGGTGGGGTAGCCGCCGCTCCCCCACCGGTGAAGGCAGCGATGAGCCGCATGAATCCGATCACGATCATCCAGACACCGGCCACGATGGCTACAGCGAACAGCGTGATCTCCGGCCACGTGATGGCGATGATGCCGGCGGCTATCGATGCCATGCCGGACACCAGCTCCCAGCCCCAGCCCGGGCCGCGATCGACGACGGACCCGATGGACTCGATCAGGCCACCGACCACCCAGAACAACGAGATGACGACCAACAGAGCCGGAAGGTTTCGCATCGGCCTGAGGAAGAGCGCCGTGCCGGCGATCAGGGCCAACACTCCGAGAATGACGGCCAGGACACGACCCTCGCCAGCCTGGAACGCATTGATCACCAACAAGATCCCCCAGAT
>JBEVIF010000287.1:0-5350 GCA_040510795.1 Acidimicrobiia bacterium | reverse complement strand
TCGGGGAGTCCCTCGGTGCAGGTGTGGCCACTCGGCTGGCGGCCGAGGTCGCGCCTGACGCCCTGGTGCTGCGCTCCCCGTTTACCTCTCTGTCCGATATGGCCCGCACCCATTATCGGATCGTCCCGACAGTCCTCTTGCGAGACAGGTATGAGGTCGAGAAAACGATGGCAGAGTTGCATGTGCCGCTCCTCGTGATTCTCGGCGCTGCTGACTCCATCGTGCCGCCCCGGCTCAGCCTGAGCGTTTTCGAGGCTGCGAACCAACCAAAGCGACTGGTGGAGATGGAGGGCCTCGATCACAACGACCCCGGGCTGGCGTCGGGAGCCGATTTGGCCGAGGAGATCAGGGTGTTCGTCGATGAGCAGGTGCTCGCAAGGTGACTTGGGCCCTGGATCCAGCTGATGTCGAAGCCTGAGTCGGGGCTTCCGATGCTCATCCTCCGGCTGGAAATCCCACCGAGCCCGTGAGCACGGGTCGGTAGCCTGAGGCAGCACCGCACCGACAGCGGCTCCATCCGATCACGTTGATTCATGGAGGATCCGCCATGCCCCAGACAGTCCGGTCATTCGAGCTCTCCCAAGTCACGATCCAGCAACTCCCATGACCGGATCGGCCACCGAGTAGAGCGGCGCGGCTTCCTACGCGGCACCCCGATATGTCAATCAGAAATTGACTCAGACCGGGGTTGCGGCGCCGAGTGCGACGCGGAGTTCGTGGGTGGAGAAAGGCTTGACGACCCATGCGTCGGCGCCGGCTCGCTTGGCCAGGAATCCGTCTACCTCTCGATCGAGAAGGAGCACGAGCCGGGGAAGTTCTTGGCCTTCCATCGATGCCTTGATATCCCGGACAACGGCCATGCCACCCATGTTCCTGACCTGGAGATCGATGACAACCACGTCCGGGACGGTCTCGGCGACCTTGGCCCCGGATTGAACGGGGTCATCGAGCACGTCGACCTCCCAGTCACCCCAGGGGAGCGAGGCGAGTATGTCGTTGACCACCCATTCGGCGTCTGCAATCACAAGGGCCAGGGGCATGTGCCGCACGTTAGTGACGTGGTCGACCCCAGCTTCTTGCCGCAGAACGTCTCCTAACCTCCCGAAACGTGCGTCGCACCTTCCTTGTTACCGGCCTGTTCCTGGTCGTCGCAGCATGTTCCAGTGTCGGCGATGGGGAGCCCGGCATCGACGTCATCGATGTCAGCGGCCCGCTCGACGCCTCGGCCCTCGATTTCATGCGTTTCTCGATCGACGAGGCGGCAGTCAATGATCAGGTGATGGCGGTGCTCCAGATCAACTCCAGGGCAGTTCTTGACGCCGCGGCCCTGGAGGCGCTCGAGGAAACCGTGGATAGCCCTCCCTTGCCGGTGGCGATCTGGGTGGGCCCGGCTCCCGCGGTGGCCAACGGTGGGGCCGGGAGGCTGGTCTGGGAATCGGAGCAGAGGGCGATGTCACCAGGGTCACAGTTGGGCCTGTTCGATCCCACGGTTGCAGGTGGCGAGCCCATTGGATTTGGCCATCCGTTGACGGCCGAGGAGTCCGGCCTCGATCTCCAGCCCTCGATCCGCCAGTATCTCCAAGACCTCGACGGGGTGACCTTCCAAACCGCCGACGGCCCGGTCAATGTCGAAACACTGGTGCCCTTCGAAGGGGGGGTGACCCTCCGGGAGGTCACGTTCCGTCAACCAGGCCTGGCCACCCGTTTCTGGCGTCTCGCCGCCACCCCAGAGGCGGCGTTCTTCTTCCTGGTCGTCGGTCTCACAATCGCCTCCTTCGAATTCTTCGCCATCGGCCCCGGCGTGGCAGCCGGTGTCGCCGCGGTGTCCTTGCTCCTTGCCGGCTGGGGAATCGTCACTCTCCCGATCAAATGGTGGGCTTTGGCATTAGGAGTGCTCGGGTGGGCGCTGCTCACCGCCGCCTATCAAAAGGGCGGAGTCCTCGTCCTCACCATCGTCGGAGCGGTGATGCTCCAGATAGCCGGCTCGTTCTACGTCGACGGGTCTGGTCAGATCGATCCCCGTTGGTATCTGGTCTTACCCTCGGTGCTTGCAGCCTTGTTTTTCTTCCTGCTGGCTATGCCCACCGTGCAAAGAGCGAGATTCTCGACCAGGACGATTGGACGAGACGGTCTCATCGGGGAGAGGGGAATCGCGGTCGGTGGGTTCGACCCTGATGGCATCGTCGAGGTCAAAGGCGCACGGTGGCGGGCGACCGCCCACCGTGAGGCCGGGCTCACCGCCGGGTCCGAGATACTGGTCTCCGGCGTCGATGGGATGTTCCTGGAGGTCGAGCCGGCCACCGACCCCGCGAAAACAGATTCTTGAAATCCCCATATTCTTCCTTGCCGCCGGGCATTGCCCTGTGTAGGTTCGCGCCGGTTGTCGCTAGACAGGGAGGAGTCCGATTGTCGGGCATGGACGATTGGCAGCTCGACGCCCTCTGCAGAGGGAGTCATGCCTACCTCTTCTTTCCGCCCTCGACGTTCGAGCGCAAAGACGAGCGGGAGCGCAGAGAGATGAAGGCGAAAGCGATTTGCGGGGTATGTCCGGTGCGGGTCCCCTGCACCACACACGCCCTCCAGATCCGGGAACCGTTTGGTATCTGGGGAGGTTTTACCGAAGTAGAGAGAAGGAGCATGCCGCTGGTTGGATGACCACCGGCACCGGAGTCAGGGCTCACCGAAGGTGGCGCACATCGCCCCGCCGGATGGTGAGCCCTTCTCTATCCGCCCACTCGAGGATGGGCACCACATATTTTCGTGACAGCCCGGTGTGGTCGCGGAAGCCGGCCACAGTGAATGGCTCTGTCATCTCACCCACCAGTTGTTGTAGCTGTTCGATTTGCTCGGGCAGATAGACGAGCGTGTCGGATACACGGACCAGCGCGGTCTCCCTGATCAACAAATGGATCAGCTCGTCGCCCAGCCCCAGCTCGTTGGCGTTAGGCACCGCCAAGCTCTCGCCCAACCTGGCACGAGCTTTCTCCCATCTGAGTTGTGCCTCCGGGTCCAAGCTCGAACGATGCCGTCGGGTCGAGACATCCGGGCCACTCCGAACGATCTGATCGCTCCTCTCGAGGAGGAGCTCAGCCAACTCGGGGGACGTGCCGAGAGTTCTCGAGAGTGTCGCCAACGGAATGCCTCGCCGAAGTGGATGCTGCTCGTGATACTCGGTGACGATCGCTTCCGCCCGAGCGCGGAGCTCATCGAAGCGTTCGTGGGTAAGCGTTGTGTCGCCGACCAAGACCGATCCCTGCGGGTGCCCGCCACCGCTGTGGGCGGCGAGCCGCCCCAAGTCGTCCATGCCGCGCACCCCCAGGAGTGCGGTTGCGACATCATCCCTGCCGGCCAACGGGTCGATGAGCCGTGCCGTCGCCATCGCACGGGAAGGTGACCCGGGCGCCGGATCGATCACCACGCCGCCGGCGACCACCTGACGACGTCCGGCTTCCCTCAGGATGAAGCGATCGCCGGTTCTCATCGGCAGGGCGAGGGGGACCTCGATCAAGGCATACCGGTCCTCCAGCCGTTTGATCGTTGCGGAGTGGGCACCGCTGCCCAGATGGATGTGGAAAGCACCTCGGGTGGAGAGAGCATCGATGTATCGGGCTGCTGTCAGCAACGCGGTGAATCGAGCCGACGGCTCCCACTGACCAGACAGGCCCAGCATCGTTCCACGAGAGGCTTCCTCACGATCTATTCCTGTCAGATTCAAGGCGAGCCGTCGCCCCGGTTCGGCCGTCTCGACCTCAGTCTCATGGCTCTGCATGCCTCGAATCCGGCCCCGTTTGCCGCCAGGCAGCAACTCGAGATGGTCCCCGACCTTCAGCGGGCCATCGGTCAAAGTCCCCGTCACCACGGTGCCGGCGCCCCGAACCGAGAAAGCCCGGTCGACCCACAGCCGCGGCCGGTCACCTCCGTGGTGAATATCGGCCACACGCCCGGCGAGTTCATCCCGCAGCCGATCCATACCCTCATGCGTTCTGGCCGATACCGGGATGATCGGTGCCCTTTCCAGCGTGGTGCCCACCAACTTCCGCGCGATCTCGATCTCGACTTCTGTGGCGACCGCCGGGTCGACGGCGTCGATCTTGGTCAGGGCGATAACTCCCGAAGCGATGCCAAGGAGATCGAGCACGGCCAGATGCTCTTCGGACTGCGGCATCCAGCCCTCGTCGGCGGCCACGACGAACAATGCGACGTCGATGGCCTCGATCCCGGCGAGCATGTTCTTCAGGAACCGCTCGTGCCCGGGCACATCGACGAACGAGACCTCGCCCGCGGATCCGAGTGTGGTCCAGGCGAACCCGAGATCGATGGTCAGCCCGCGTTCCTTCTCTTCGGCCCAGCGGTCGGGGTCACGTCCCGTGAGCGCTTCCACCAGTGTCGACTTGCCGTGGTCGACATGCCCCGCGGTCCCGATCAGCGGCAACCGGCCACCATGTCCGCGATCACGTCGTCGTCTTCCTCGGCCACTGCTCGGAGGTCGACTATCAGGTCTTTTTCCATCCTCCGGGTCAGTACCGGGTGGTTGGCCCCGATAAGGCGGCCGTGGAGGTGGTCCTCATCCTTCATGACAATCTGAGGTGTCGGAATGCCCACTCCGGGGACGCTGCCAGCCCCAACGACGGATTCTCCGGGCCGGGCCACTCCACCAACCCGTGCGGCAAGAGCGTCCACTCTGGCCGCGAGGTCCGACTCACTGAGCGTCGCCATCTGCCAGATCGGGATCCGGGTCGCGTCACCGTTGGCGTAGGCCTCGAGCGTCGCGGCCAGGGCGGCATCGGTCATGGCGTCGATCCTCAAAGCCCGAGCGAGCGGATTGCGTCGGAGCTGGCCAACTGCCTCGGCAGAACCGACGATGATGCCTGCCTGTGGCCCGCCGACCAGCTTGTCTCCGCTGAACGTGACCAGATCGGCTCCCGCCTCGATCGACTGGCGGGCGCCCGGCTCTCCGGACAACCAGGGGGGCTTGGTGCCGAGCCACGGAGCGTCGCTGTCGAGCAATCCAGACCCGAGATCGTGGATCAGGGGGACGTCTTGGTCGTGAGCGAGCTCGGCCAGATCTCGAACAGGCACATCAGCGACGAATCCATCGATTCGGAAGTTGGAGGGATGCACCTTCAATACCGCTCCGCAGTCGTGGATCTGGAGAGCGGTGGCGTAGTCACCAATCCGGGTTCGATTGGTGGTCCCGACCTCGACGAGCCGTGCGCCGCCCGCTTCCATCACCAGTGGGAGCCGGAACGATCCGCCGATTTCAATGAGCTCCCCCCTCGCCACCGGGACGGCCCGCCCCGAGGCTGTGGTGGCAAGGGCGAGGAGCACCGCCGCCGCGTTGTTGTTGACG
>JBEVIF010000286.1:0-3650 GCA_040510795.1 Acidimicrobiia bacterium | reverse complement strand
ACTGCTCGGCCTCGTCGGGCAGCAAATAGGTGATTGCCAGTCGGTAATCCTCGTATATGAGACGGCGGATGAGGGCGATGCCGAGCCCGCCGGTGCCACCAGTGATCACAAGTGTCTTTTCCATGCTCCCGTTGCTCTGTGCGCCCACTCTACGAGGTGCCTCGACCCCTCCGCCACAGAATCCACAGGTCGGAGACGTTGGTGCCGGTAGGCGGGCACCGGAGCAGGTCGGAGGTCCGGGCGAGATAGCCGGCGGAGTCGAATTCTCGAAGTGCGTCCGCCGGCTCACCGCCGCGGAGCATCGTGGAGCCATCGACGATCGCTCCTGCCGCCCCGGACCGCGCATCGACGCCATCGGTGGCGAACGCGCAGAAGATGTCGTTCGAGCCGGCGAGATGCTCGGCGGCAAGGAGGGCGGCGTGGGTGGTTCGGCCTCCGGTCCCGGCTCCGGTGACGTCGAGCACGACCTCACCCGCTCCCACGGTCACTCCGGGTTGGCCCAAGGCGAGGAACCGATCGAGACATGCGCCCATCGCCCCTCGAAGCCATTCACCGACCACAGCGACGGGAGGAGGCGTCACGCTCGCAACACCACGGGCGGCCGTGTGGCCGTCGGCCAACAGGGTGACATTCGGGCTCGGCAGGGACAGCGGCTCTCTCGACATCGCTTCCAACACCCCGGCCGGGATCTCGATCGACAGCCCTCTCAGGACGGCCGCTGCCCCTTCCGGGTCGTGCGCTCGCGGGATGGTCGGCCCCGAGGCCACGACGCCCGGACCCGCCCCCGCCACGTCGGAGATGACGAACGTATCGATCGGACGGCCTGCGGCCCGCGCCACGCCGCCGCCCTTGATTGCAGAGAGATGACCCCGGACCAGGTTCAACTCCTCGATGTCGGCCCCTCCGGATATGAGCCTTCTCGTCGCTTCCGAGAGAAAGCCGGCGGGCACACCCTCTCGGGGCGCTTCACAGAGAGCGGAGCCGCCGCCTGACACCAGGGCGACGATGTCCATCGTCGGAGGCGCACCCTGAACGACCTCGAGAACTGCCGCCCCCGCCTCGAGGCTTGCCGGCCCGGGCACCGGGTGGTCGCCAATCACCAGCCTCATGGTGTCGGGCACCGGCTCAGGATGATCGGTCACGCAGACACCGCCCGCGACGTCGAGCACCGAGGCGGCGCCGCGTGCCATCGCTGCGGCCGCCTTCCCGATGGCGATGACCAGGGTCCGGTCCCGGTGCCGTCCCGCCAACGCAGCAGCAGTGAGGGCTTCGGGCTCCACGGCACGCAGACCGGCCTCGAGCCAGCCCAGCATCTGGACACGGGCGACGGGGTCGGGGGTGAGGACCCCGGGATCGAAACGGGTGGTCATGTCAGATCGGCGAGCCAGGCCCCGAGCGGATGGCGACGAGCCGACTCGAGGTCAGCAAAGGTGTCGATGTCGTGAAGAAAGCCCGGTGTGGCGATGATCGATGCTGCCGGGAATCGACCGAGATGACGATGGAAACTGCCCGGGCCGTAGGCGAAGTCAGCCGGGCCGCTTGCCCCCAGGGCGGACGTCCCGCCGTCGGCAGACGGGGCGATGACGCTCCCGGCAACCGACAGCGCTTCGTTCAGGTCCTCCAACTCGGAAGCGGTGAGGAGAGGAAGATCGGTGTGGACCACGATCCACTCACTCGCGGTCTCGGTGGCCCACCTGGCCCCAGCCAGTGCCGCGGCGTCCAACCCTTCACCTGGATCGGGTATCGAAGGGAACCCGTGTAGGAGGGCCCATTCGGCAACCTCTCCATCACCGGCGACCAGGACCGGGATCAGCCCGGCATCGACTGCCAGGTCCGCCGCCCTCTCAGCGAGGGCGCGACCCAACTGAGATCGAGTCTCGTCGGAGAGGCGATCTGCCATCCGACCCTTGCCCAGCCGGAAGGACTTGACCGGCAAGATGGCGACAGTGGGCACACGACTCGTTGGCGATGCCCTTCGGTCAGGGAACCACCATCACCGGAACCGGAGAGTGGTGACACAGACGATCGGCGACGCTCCCGAGCATCACCCGCTCGGCGAGCCCAGCTCCACGCTTGCCGATGACGATCAGCCCGGCCTCGCGCTCCTCGGCCACCGCGATGAGTCGCGAGGTGGGGTCGCCCAGCTCCTCGACAGTCTCGTAATCCATCCCCTCTAGCGGGAGTTGCTCCTCGGTCTCCTTGATGACCTGCTGCTGTCCCTCCACGAGCGCGGCGGATAGAGCCTCGGGAGTCGGAGGCGCGCCACCGATGCCCCACCACCCCTCAGGTGGTCTGACCACGGTGACCAGCAGGAGCTTGGCTTGCCGGGATCGGGCGATCTCGGTGGCGATCACGGCCGCGCGGGTGCTCGTCTCGGAGCCGTCGACACCGACGACGATTGCTTTCGGGTTCCAATCCATCTGCTCTGTTACCTCCTCGGGAGACGATACGCAGGTTCGGTGATCGGCCGGTTCACATGATGGTGGCGTTGAGGAGATGACCCATAGCCAGTGCCCAACCACCGGCCACGAGATCGTCGAGGACGACCCCGGTCGCCCCGGGCATGGAGTCGGCCTGATGTACCCCCGGGAAGGGCCGCTTGGTGATGTCCACGATGCGAAACAGGACGAACGCAATCACGGCGGCCCACCCGAGCAACCCGATCGTGGCGACGAAGACCCCTGCTGCCTCGTCGATGACTATCCACCCGGCGTCTCCCTCCGACGATACGACGCCTGCGGACGCCCAGATGGCGACGGCAGTCACCAGCACCGTGGCCGCCAACTGGCCGGGCCATCCCCATGTCTCGCCGATGAGAAGCGCAAAAGGGAGGGCGACCAGCCCGCCAATGGTGCCCGACCCGGCGTCCGAGCCCCGCACCCTGCGCAGGATCAAGCCGGCCCCGAACAAAGAGGCGATGAGTCGGTGCATCGGCGGCGAGGCTACTTCTCGCCGCCCCACCCTTCGAGGACCCGCATTGCCCTGAGGGTGTTCCATCGGCTGGGTTCGCCGACGACCTCCATCTCGAACCATGTCTCACCACGCCAACGTTGCTGGAGCGGCCATCGCCCATCCCGATCTCGCTTGTCAACCACAACGTCGATTGCCTCGTGGAGGCGGCGATCGCTCAGGACGCCAGCGGACCTGAAGTAGTCGAGACCGCGCAGGACGTCGTAGTGCCATCTGGTCGGGAAGGAGAGCCGGAGGAAGCGCGGGTTGACGACTTCACCGGTCCGGTGGGAGTGGAACATCCTGTGTTGCAGGAAGAACTCGCCGCCTCTGGCCTCCGCCGCCTCGATCTCGTCAATAGCCGCCACACCCCGTACGACGCACTCGCGCAGGGCCTCGAGTGCCATGACGGTGGTGTGGAAAGAGCCGTGACTGGATTGCCCATCGCAATTCCAACCGCCGTCATCGAGCTGCTTGCCGAGGAGATGGGCCAGGACCGGCTTGCGGAGTCGGTCCTCCACGTCGAACCAGAACAGGATGGCGGTGACCATGGATTGAATGCAGGTCTCACTGTTGCGACGCGTCCCCAGTCCTTCCTCCAGGAACAGTTGACATGACTTGAGTGCCCTGGGATCGGAGCGAGGCAAGCCCATCTCACGCAAGAGCACCATGGAATAGGTGGTCGAAATCCACTTCTTGCC
>JBEVIF010000285.1:0-13060 GCA_040510795.1 Acidimicrobiia bacterium | reverse complement strand
GCCTGATCGACGGCGAGTCGACCCGTGGTCAGACCCCTGGTCTGGAGAAGCGGGATGAGTATGTCCCTGACGAACCCATCGACCAGCTCCCTCTGCTCCATGATGGGGACGGCATGTGCCTCCCCGATCCAGCTCATTCCGAATCTCGCCTTGTCGATCTCGCCACCCGATCCCAGCAGAACCGGATCGTCATCGGCAGTGAGTAGTGCGCCATTCAACGATGTGGTCTTGCCGGCGATCAATTGGGCCCGCAGCGAAGTGAGATAGCGGACGTTCTCGTCCTTCCAGACCAGGACAGCGTCGGCATCCGAGCCGGCCAGAGCTTCATGGGCCTTGGTGACCCGCTGCCGTCGAAGCTCGGCGAAGTCGTACCGGTCTTCCCAATCGACAGCGAATGGTCCTTTGGCGTATCGGGAGATGTTCCCTCCTGGTCTCCGGAAGCGTCAGGATCATACGCTCTATATTCGGTATAGTACAGGACGTGGAGGACCGGCTCCGCCTTGATATTTCGCGCTCGCGACGGGTCACCGCTGTCGACCTGGTCCGGGATGCCCTGCGGACTGCGATCCTGCGTGGAGACCTGCCCGGGGGCTCGCGTCTGGTCCAGACCGACATCGCCGCCCAGCTAGACGTCAGCACCACCCCGGTCCGGGAAGCGATGCGGGATCTGGCCAGCGAGGGCCTGATCACCCTCGACAGTCATCGGATCGGGACTGTCCGCATGCCCGATTGGGACGAGATGGTCGAGATCGTGGAGATGCGCCGGTCGCTGGAAGGGCTGGCCGTCCGCCGGGCACTGGCCCAGATCACTCCGGAGGAGCTGGAAGAGGCTCAGGACGTGGCGACCCGGCTCGCCGAGGAGGAAGACCTGGGTTCCTGGGTTCAGACCAACATCCAGTTCCACTCGATCTTCCACAAGGCGACCCGGAGCCGGCGTTTGAGCGGTGTCCTGCTCTCGCTGGAAGAGGCGGGTGGAGTGTTCGTCGCCCAGGCACAGCAACTCCATCCCGAGATCCGGCGAAAAGCCATCGCGGATCATTTCGCGCTCCTCGATGCGTTTCAGACCGGCGATGCCGAACGGGCCGTCGAGATACAGCACAGGCACATCAGCCTGCCGCTCGAGGCTTTCGAGCTCGATGCAAGGTCTTGATTTGGGTCGCCCCGGCTAGACGGTCACCACAGCACTGAATACTTGTCCTTCATCGCAGCCAGGCCTGTTGTCACCAGCTTTACGTCGTTGACCGGCGAGATCAGGGTGCAGCCCTTGTCGATGAGCATCGTGGCGTATTCAGGGTTCGGCGTCACCGCCCCCCATTGCTTGCCGTGGGCCTGGCAGGCGGTGGCAACACGGTCCACTGCGGCGATAGATGCCTCACCCATGAAGTCGCCGATCACGCCCACCGCCTGACTCAGATCCGACGGTCCCACGAACAGAAGGTCCACCCCGTCGACTGCCGCGATGCCATCGACCTCGTCCACCGCTTGGGCGGTCTCGATCTGAATGGCGACGAATGTGTCCCGGTTGGCCTGCTCGGCGAACTCGGCCAGTGGAATCGTGCCGTATCTCCCGTCAAAGCCGAGTGGGTTCAGGCCCCGCCGGCCCCGCGGAGCGAACTTGGCCCAGCGCACGAACTCCTCGGCTTCGTCGGCACTCTTGATCTGGGCGGCCATGACCCCGGTCGCGCCACTCTCGAAACAGCGGGTAACAGTGGCGTAATCGGTCGGGGGGAACCCGCACGAAGCAATCGAGGTCGTGCGCCAGCCCGGCGGTGGCTGCGATCTCGATGTCGTGGGTGGTCAGGCCGCCGTGCTCGACATCGATCCAGAAACCGTCGAAACCGCCGGCCATCCCCAGGTAGTGGACGAGGTTGTGATGGAACATCCGCCCGACGGCGAAGACCACCAACCGTTCCCCTCGTTGGAGACGGTGTTTCATCAACTCGGGCATGGGTTCCCCCAGTCAGTTCGGTAGAATGCATAATGTAATATCGCTCCCGATGCCCGTGATCGACATGCACGCCCACGTCACCCCGGAGAGGTACAAGAAGGCGATCAGGGAGCGGGGCCAGTGGCACGGCCTCGACGCAGTAGCCGGCGAGCTGGGTCTGGGGGGCTTCGACAAGATGCTCGACCAGCGTCTCGCCGAGATGGATTCCCTCGGTGTCGACATGCAACTCGTCACCCCCACCGTCGGCTTCTACCAGTACGGCAACGAGTTGGATGTGACCAGGCGGATCGCCCTGGAGTGCAACGACGAGATCGCCGAGATGGTGGCAGCGCACCCGACCCGGTTCTCCGGGTTGGCCATCTTGCCCATGCAAGACCCGCCGAGCGCCATCGCCGAGATGGAGCGGGCCATGACGCACCTCGGCCTGAAAGGCGTGATCATCAGCGATCACGTAGCCGGCCGGACCTATGACGAGCCGGACTTCCTCCCCTTCTTCACCGCAGCCGAGGAGCTGGGAGCGATCGTCTTCTTTCACCAGGGCGGGGACACGTTGGTCAACCACCGCATCCGTCGGTACAAGCTGGGCAATGCGGTGGGCAACCTCACCGAGCGGGCGCTTGTCTTCGCCACGCTGGTGTTCGGCGGGGTCCTCGACCGCTGTCCCGAGCTCAAGCCGTACCTGGCGCACGGGGGCGGATTCACCTCCTTTGGTGTGGCCCGGATGGACAAGGTGGCCGGGGCGCTGGAGCCCGATTCGGGCGAAGGGTTCATCCCGCCGTTCGGTCAGTCCGACGGATTCGCCCAGGCGATGCCACCCAGCGATTACTTAGGGCGGTTCCTCTACGACTCCTGCACATACAGCGGGCCTGCACTTCGCTTCCTGATCGACGCAGTCGGCGTCGACCGCATCGTTCTGGGAACCGACTATCCAGCCCCCATGGTCCAACACGACGCGGTCAACTGGGTAAACGGCCTCCCCGAGCTCAGTGTCGGAGAGAAGGAGGCAATCCTCAGCGGGAACCCGGCCAGGGTTCTGGGCTTGTCGTGACCGAAGTGAGAGAAAGGCTCAGCTGGGGCATCATCGGTATCGGGAACGTCGTCCGGTCCACCATGGCGCCGGCGATGGTGGTCGAGCCGGCGTGTGATCTCGTGGCTGCCGTGAGCCGGAACCAGGGTCGGGCCGATGACTTTGCACTGGAGTTCGGGGCTCGCTTCGCATACAGCGACTATGACGAGATGCTGGCCAACCCCGAAGTGGATGCGGTCTTTATCGCCACTCCAAACCTGTTCCACGCCGATCAGGTGGTGGCTGCCGCCCGTGCCGGAAAGCACGTTTTCTGTGACAAGCCCCTGGGCATCAACGTAGCCGATGCGAGGCGCGCGCTCGACGCCTGTGAGTCGGCTGGTGTCTCGCTCGGGGTCAACTTCCACAACCGCCATCTCCCCTGGGTTCGAGATGTGAGTCGCCTCATCGCCGTGGGGACGATTGGCGACGTTCGGGTCGTCCAGCTCCAGGTCGCTTCGGGGCCGCGCCATTACGACAACTGGCGAGCCGATCCGGTCATGGCCGGGCTCGGCTCGGTCCACAACGTGGGTGTGCACGGGCTCGACTTCCTCAGGGTCCTGCTGCATTCGGACCCAGTGGAAGTGATGGCCATGTTCGATCAGGCGCCCGGCTCGGGTGAGGTCGAGATGCTGGCGCTGATACAGCTGCGGTTCGAGAATGGCGTCATGGTCCAGTACAACGCCAACGAGAAGTTGCGGGACCCTCTCAACGACATCGTGATCTATGGGACCCAAGGACGTGTGGTGGGCAGGTCCTTCACCCGGTCACGCAGTGACGGTGAGCTGGCGATACTCACCGATGCAGGCGAAACCACCACCGGTTACCCGGCGCCCGAGGCCCATCGGCTGTCTCTCGCCGCTTTCACCAATGCAGTCCTGAGCGGGGAGGAGCCGAACGCATCCGGTCTTGACGGTCTGCGCAGTGCCCAGGTCTGCGAGGCCATCGAGCGATCGGCCCGCGAGGGGCAAACGGTGGAAGTGGTCTATTGAGGACATGGGGGACGGCCCAGTGACCGGTGCCACCAACTTCGACGACCTGGTGACCATTGACCAGATCATCGCTCGCGCTCGTGAGTCGATCGAACCCGGGCAATACGAATGGGGGGCCGCCGGTGCTGGTCAGGGCGTGACCACGACACGTAACTCTCTTGCCCTGAACCGCCTGGCCCTGGTCCCGCGGGTGCTGCAGGACGTGAGCAGTGTCGACACCACTTCGTCGTTCGTCGGAGCGCCACTCGCCGTCCCAGTGATGCTCGCCCCTGTGGCCGCCCTCGGGTTGTACGACCCTGGAGATGCTTTGGCCGCGGCAGAGGCGGCAACCCGACGAGGGACGTCGGCATTCTGCGCGATGCTCACCGCGTCCCCGTGGGAGGACGTGGCGTCCACTGCGCCCGGCCGACATTTCTTCCAGATCTATCCGATGGGTGATCGACAGTGGATGAGCGAAATCGCGGACCGAGCGGAACGGGCCGGGTTCGCCGGGATATGTGTGACCGTGGATTCGCCGGTGATCGGACGGCGTGACCGGAGCATCGAGAGCGGCTTCGGATGGGCAGTGCCGGCGGACGGGACAGACAGTCTGAACCGGCATGGATTCGACTACGCCTATCGGGCGACTTTCACCTGGCCCGACCTCGCCTGGCTCTGTGCCCACACCGCTCTGCCAGTCATCGTGAAAGGGGTGATGGCCGCCGAGGACGCCCTGGCGGCGGTCGATTGTGGCGTGGCCGCCGTCTATGTCTCCAATCACGGCGGGCGCATGGTCGACCAGGGTCTCAGCACGATCGAAGCTCTGGCCGAGGTGATCGAAGCAGTCGGTCCGGTCACTGAGGTGGCAGTCGATAGCGGCTTCACCCGCGGGGCAGAGGTTTGCAAGGCCTTGGCCCTGGGCGCCCGGGCGGTCGGCATCGGGCGTCTTCAGTGCTGGGGACTGGCAGTCGGAGGCGCGAGGGCACTAGAGCGTGCGTTGGAGATCCTGGAGCATGAGATCAGCAGCACCATGGCCAACATCGGCTGCGCGTCGGTGGCCGACATCACGCCGGGCCACGTCCGGTGGTCGATCGCCTCGCCACCTGCCTGATCTGTTCAGTCGAGCCGGTCGTCCAACCCCAAGCGCGCTCCGAGATCCCGAAGCTGGCCGAGGAGGACGTCGCCGACCGGGATCCCTTCCGCCGATCGCTCCGCTTCCAGCTCGGCAGCGACATCACCGGGAAGGCGAACTGCCCCGGGTGGGCCGGCGGCGCGAAGGACATTCAGGTGGTGATCCATGGCTGTACGAAACTCGTCGAGGTCGCTGAACAGGTCGGGTCGCATCACGAACATCGCCTGACCTGTGTTGGCCGGCTGTCCCGGAACCTTGCGGTGATCGATCACGTACTCCCCGAACGCGGCGCCGTTGAGGACCCCGGCGAGCAAGCCGAGACCGATGTTGAGGCCGGACCCCTTGTAGCCACCGATCGGCATGAGGTAGCCCTCGTCGGCCCGACTCGGGTCCAAGATCGGGTTGCCCTCGAGATCGACCACCCAGCCCTCGGGCATCTGCTCGCCCGCCTGGGCCAACACTTTGATCGTGCCGTGCGACGTGACGGTCGTTGCGATGTCGAGGACGTATGGATCTCCCTCGCCTGCCGGAATGGCAATGGAGATCGGGTTGGTCCCGAGCAGCCTCTCCTGCCCACCCCAAGGGGGCATCACATTGGCGCTGGCTACTGCGAGGTAGAGAGCGATGAGGTCCCTGCGAGCCGCCATCGTCGTGTACACACCGGCAGCACCGGCATGATTGGAATGGACCGTGCCCACCCAGGCCATGCCCGATTCGGCGGCCTTGGTCATCGCAGTCTCAGCAGCCAGGGTCATCACGACCTGACCCAACCCGTTGTCACCGTCGATCAACGCGCTCACCGGTGTCTCCCGAAGGACCGATATCTCGGGACGGAGATCGATGCCACCCGCCTCGATCCTCATCACGTACTGCGGGATCCGGATCAAGCCGTGACCGGTCCGCCCTCTCAGATCCGCCTCGAGCAGCCGGCGGGCGGTCACCTCGGCGTGCTCGGGTAGCGCATCGACTGCGACCAGGACGTCTCGTGAGAAGGCGACGAGACGCTCGAACGGGAATCTCACCGCTCGAATTGGTCCACGGTCTCCCCGGTGTCGGCAAAGGTTCGGGTGACCTCGGTGCTCCCGTAGACCCAGAGGATCCTCATCGTCCCGGCTCCGGTGTTGATGAACCGATGCCACTCCCCGGGAGCGATTTGGGTCGTGTCGTAGGGCCTGGCCTCGACCTGCTCACCGTTCAACTCGGCGAGACCTTCCCCCTCGAGCACGGTCACTTGCTCGATGGTGTTGTGGCTGTGGAGACGGATGCTGGTCCCCGGGGGAAAGCTGGTGACTCCCATCGTGAACTGCTGGCCCTCGAGCGGTGTCGGAGTCAGCCGGACACTCTCGATCCCATCCCCGCGCGCCACCGGATCGGCCTCGTCGAATCGGATCAGCTCGGCCACGAGCCGCTCCCAGGTGTCATGCCATGAACCTACCGCCGTTGACCGACACGGTCTGACCGGTCATGAAGCCTGCGGCGGACGATGACAGGAACAGCACCCACTCGGCCACCTCCTCAGGGGACTGATATCGGCCGAGGGGAATGGATGCGGCGGTGGCGGCTAGCTCGGATTCGTCGCGAAGCCTGGCGATGCGCTCGGTGAGCACAGCCGATGGGGCAACGGCGTTCACGGTTATGCCCTCGCCGGCGAGCTCGGTCGCCAGGGCGCGGGTCAGACCGTGCACCCCGGCCTTGGCTGCGACGTAGGGCGGCGCCGTCTGCCAACCCGCTGTCTGACCGGCCAGGGACCCGAGGTTGACGATGCGACCAGCCTCGGATCGGCGCAACAGTGGGAGCGAAGCACGCGTCATCAGAAACACGGAGGTCAGGTTGGCGTCGAGAATCCGATGCCACTCTTCGATCGAGGTGTCCTCCAGCCCGAGCGCTTCCGGGAACCCACCGGCGTTGTTGACCAGGACATCGATGCGCCCGGAGGACTGGTCGATGACCTCGACAGCAGCTGCCACCTCGTCCTCCTCAGTCAGGTCGCAGTGGATGAAGGTGGCGTTTTCGATCGCCCCGGCCGAGGCCGAACCAGCATCTGCGTCGATGTCGACGAGGTAGACGGCGCCGCCAGCGTTGCCGAAGGCGGCGGCCGTGGCCTTACCGATGCCGACGGCGGCGCCGGTTACCACCACGACCCGGTCGTCGAAGTCGTGGTTCATAGCCGGGCCAGCTCGAATAGGTCCTCCGACAGCCCTTCATGGGCCAGGGCGATAGCCGGCGCCGACGCCTCGATGAACTCGGATCGCTCTTCGTCGGTCAAATCCACGAACTCGACTCCATCACTCTCCAATCTCTGCCGAAGCGCCGATTCCATCTCGTCTGCGGCTCGCCGTTGCACTTCGATGGCTGTGCGTGCCGCTTTGGACATCTCCCGGCGGAGGTCGATGTCGAAGTCATCCCAGGTGGGCCGGTGGGCGAACAAACCCCTCGCACCGTAGAGGTGCCCGGTCATCGTGACGTGACGATGTACCCGGTCGACCCCATAGGCCACCGTGTTGGCCAGCGGGTTTTCCTGGGCGTCCACCTCGAGACGGGCGATCATCTGGATTCCTGCGCTGAGCTCCACCGCCACCGGGACGGCTCCCCATGATCGGATCAACGCCTCGTGGATGGCGTTCGGCTGGAGCCGCACCGTCATCCCGCGGCAGTCGGCAGGATTGCTTATTCGGCGGTGGCGGTTGGTCATGTGCCGAAACCCGTTGTCCCAGAATCCAAGGACTTCGAACCCGGTGTTGGCCCTCACCGCTCCGGCAAGTGCGTGACCGAGCTCGCCATCCAGCGCGCGATGTGCGGTGGCCAGGTCGGGGAAGAGGAAAGGTGTCTCCAGGACATTCAGCTCCGGCACCCGGTCCCCGAGATAGCTGGAGGAGAAGTAGCACATGAACATCTCCCCCGTCTCGACCAGATCGAACAGATCGGTATTGGGCCGCCCGTCGTCCATGATGTTCCATGTGACGTCGACTTCGACGTCGCCTTCGGTTCCGTCTTCGACGGCCCGCTTGAAGGCGTCGAGACCGTCGCCGTGGGCGCTCTGACGTGGCCCATAGCCCCCAATCCACAATGTTTTCTGGCTCATCCAGACACTCGAAGCCGGTGCCCGGGCCGATCCTGTTTGCTCTGGTCGATCATCGATCGTATATGATGCACGATCGTCCTGTCGAACGGGTGAGGAGCAGAGATAATGGACGGCGAGCCTTGGAAGACCGACCTGTGGTTCTCCAGCCCCTGGAACTACCTGCCCGAGGTCACCGAGGGGTTCTCCATCCCATCGAATGTCCAGGTCCACGATGTGACGCTCCGTGACGGGGAACAGCAGGCCGGTGTCGAGTTCACTTCTGACGACAAGGTGAGAATCGCCACCGCCCTGGCCGAGGCGGGGATCCATCGGATCGAGGCCGGTCTCCCTGCGGTTTCCCCCTCCGATGCCGATGCCATCAAGCGCATGGTGGGCGAGGGTCTCCCTACCGAGATCTATGCCTTCAGCCGTTGCATGGTCCCCGACGTCGAGCTGGCCCTGGACTGCGGAGTCAGCGGGGTCGTGATGGAGGTGCCGGCCAGCCATCATCTCATCGAGAAGGCCTACCGCTGGCCGGTGGAGAAGGCGATCGAGGCGTCGGTGGAGGCAACCAAGTACGCCCACGACAACGGTCTGAAAGTGACGTTCTTCCCCATCGACGCCACCAGGGCCACGATGACCGAGCTCCTCGACGATCTGGAGCAGGTCGCCACCGAGGGCCACGTCGACAACATCGCCCTGGTCGACACCTTCGGCGTGACCTCTCCGCACGCCATTCGCTACTACACACAGCGGGTCCGGGAGAGGATGGCGGTCCCCCTCGAGACTCATTTCCACATGGACTTCGGGATGGGTGTGGCCAACACCGCGCTCGCCGTCGCCGAAGGCGCCTCGGTGATCCATACCACCGTCAGCGGGATCGGGGAACGGGCCGGCAACGCTCCGACGGAAGAGACCGTCCTCGCCCTGCTCACCATGTATGGCATCGACACCGGCATCGACACCACCAAATTCACCGAGATCGCCCGCTTGGTGGCCGACGTCTCTGGGGTCACTCAGCCTGCCAACCGGCCGGTGACCGGCGACATGCTCTACAACGTCGAGTCGGGGATCATTGCCACGTGGGTGAAGAACGTCGGCGACGAGCTGCTCGAGCCCTTCCCCTTCCGTCCCGAGCTGGTCGGACAGGCCGACCCGAAGATCGTCCTCGGCAAGGGCTCCGGGCTCGACTCGGTGGCGATCTGGCTCGGTGCTCACGGGATCCACGATGCCGAGACCAAGGAGATCGAGGCCATCCTGGCGGAGGTCAAAGGCCGCTCCCTGGCCAAGAAGGGACTCCTCGACGACGACGAGTTCCTCGAGATCGTCCGCGAAGTGATCCCGGATAGGGTCGACTGACCAAGCAACCCACGGAGGCATGATTAGGGATGAGAGAAGCGTTCTTCGGCCTGAGCACCGACTGGAAAGAGGGCATCAACTGGGCCAATGTCCGTGACTGGAGGTTGAAGCGGGCCCACGCCGCCATGGAGCGCCACGGTCTCGGAGCCCTCCTTCTCATGTACGACGAGAACATGAGATATGTCTCCTCGACGCTGACCCCGGGCTGGAATCGTCTCAAGCCGGGTCTCCGCTACGTCGTCCTCACCGCCGGCAAGCCCCCGATCGTCTACGAGCAGGGCGACATCGGCTTCCACCTCGAAGTGCACAACCCCTGGATCCCGAAGGAGAACATCCGCTACTCCTACTCCTGGATCAAGGGAGCGGTTGGCCCTGCCGCGGAACAGCAGGTCACCAAGTTCGTCAACTCGCTGCTCAACGACCTGGAGGAGGCGGGTGTCAAGGATCAGCCGCTCGGCGTCGACTTCATCGACATCAATCTGATCAAGCAGTTCGAGGAACGCGGGGTCAGTTGGACCGACGGTATGACTCCGATGATGGAAGCCCGGGCTATCAAGAGCCCCGATGAGATCAAGGCGTTCTCCATCGTTGGCGCCATCTGTGACTATGTCCACTACGAGATCACCAACTTCATCAAGCCCGGGCTCACCGAAAACGAGGTGGCGGCCTTCGGCTTCGAGAAGCTGTACTCCCTTCCCGGCATGGAGGACGTCGAGGACGTCATCGTGTCCTCGGGCCCCAACGCCTGGCCGAACTGGAGGAACTTCTCCGACCGGATGATCCGTCCGGGCGAGCTGGTGATCGTCGACCTGGCCGCCCTCACCTGGAACGGCTTCAAGTCATGCGTCTATCGCACCTATTGCGTCGGGGGCAAGCCGACCGACGAGCATCAGAAGACCTACGACCTGGCCCACAAATGGCTCTGGGATTCCATCGAGGCGACAGGGCCGGGGGTCACCACGGCTGATGTCGCCTCGAAGTGGCCCTCAGCCAAGGAGGTCTGGGGCTACGAGGAGGAGGACCAGGCGGCGGCGAACTTCTGGGGACACGGACTCGGTCTCGCTCAGTACGACCCGCCGGTCATATCCCGCATCTGGTCGCTCGACCACCCGGTCGAGATCCAGCCAGGCATGACTTTCGCCCTCGAGACCCAACACGGAAAGCTCCATGATCACGGCGTGCGCCTCGAGGAGATGCTCTACGTGACTGATACGGGAATCGAGATGGTCTCCAGCTACGCCTCACACGAGATCATCTCGGTCATCTGACCGGGTTTGATCCACGACCTCGACCATGAGGCCGCCCTCGACCCCGCCAGGGTCGGGGCCAAGGCCGCCTGGCTCGCCATGGCCAGGAGAGCCGGGCTCCCGGTCCTGCCCGGGCTCGTGGTCGACACGCTCGACTCGCTCGCCCATATGCAGCTCGGAGTCGAGATGCTGGCAACCCGCGGCTCCGGCGGGGCCCGGCTGGCGTTGACCGCGGCACCGGTCCCGTTCGCCCACGAGCTGGTCGAGCGCGGGGCACGGCTCGGCGACGTTCTGGTGGCCCGCTCCTCGACAATCATCGAATCTTCGGGGGAGTGGTCGGGCGCGTTCACCTCGTATCTCGACTTGTCCCCTTCGGACTTGCCGCGGGCGGTCACGGGTTGCTGGGCTTCGACGTTCTCCGTCGCTGCCCTCGAGCGTCAGAACGCGGCACGAGTCGAGCCAGGGTCGGTCCCGATGGCGGTCCTCATCCAGCCTGCCCTGGATCCGGTAGCTGGGGGCACGGCCACGATCGAAAGGAACGGATCGATCGTGGTGATCGGCGTGAAGGGCTCACCCGCCGCACTCCTCCAGGGCTGGAGCCCTGGGATTGAGGCAAAACGTGGCGAGGGCGGTAATTGGATTGGCGACGAGCTGGTCGATCTTCTCGGTGTGGAGACCCTCGACGAAATCGCCGACGCGTTGCGCCGCGCACAGGCGTCACTGGGCGCCAACCGCTGTGAATGGGGGCTGGACGAGCGGGTCTGGCTGCTGCAGCTGGCCAAAGGCGAGGCTCCTATCCAGCCTCCGAGCACTCTGTCCTACCCCGTCGACCCTGGTCTCGTGCCCATAGCGCGGGTGGTGGTCAGGGCGGGGAGCCGTCTCGGCGAAGAGCTCATCCTCCCCTGGGCCTTGGGTGGCCTTCCCACCGCCGAGCCACATGCCGGCAACCTTCCCCACGATGCGATGGCCCTCGCCTACCAGATGCGTGACAGTCTGACCTCCGAGGTTTGGGGGCTACCCGCTGAACAGGCATTGGCCGAAGCCCGAGCGTGCATGACCACACTGCTCGGGCCTGATCCTCTGCCTGCCCTGGAAGTAGTCGGGAATCTGCGGCTCCCCGATCCGGACCCCGCCGCATCGCTCTGGGCTCTGGTGCAACGATTGGAGCGCGATGACCCCGCCTCCAGACACGGGATCGGCAGATGGGAGCCATTCGTCGCCTCGGTAGTTCTCAGTGCCGGAACCCGGCAGCAGGGGGTCGGGGCCTCCCCGGGCATCGGGTCAGGTGTCTCGACAGGGAAATACCCACCCGACGGGTTCGCTACGAACTACCGGCCACGCGCTGTGATCGTCGCCTCACAGCCCATACCGAATCTGGCCCCCTTGCTCTGGGACGCCGCCGGCCTCGTCACGGAATCGGGAAGCTCGGCGGCCCACCTCTTCGAGTCCGCCCGCGCCCTCAGGGTCCCTGCCGTGTGCGGGGTGACCCTCCCACCCGGTGAGCAAGTCGTGGCAGTGGACGGACACGATGGCATCGTGTCGACCCTGTTCCTGCAAGGACACGACGATGACTGAGCCCATAGGAGTCATCGGGCTCGGGGTGATGGGCTCGGCCATGGCTCGGAACCTGATCGCGGCCGAACATGAGGTGCTCGGCTTCGACGTCGACCCGACCAGGGTCTCCGCTTTCGGCGACATGGGTGGCGAGCCGATGACCTCGGCCGATGAGATTGCGGCGTTGTCCGATCTGGTGATCTTCTCCCTGCCCACCACCACCGCCCTGGCTTTGGTGGCGGCCGAGATCGCGGAGCAAGATCGGCACGGTTTGGTTTGCCTCGAGACAGGCACCTTCCCGCTCGCGGACAAGGTCGCTGCCCGTGATGTCCTGGCGGATTCAGGGGTGGACCTACTAGACACGCCACTGTCGGGCACGGGCCTCCAGGCCGCCGACGCCACGTTGGTCATTTTCGCCTCAGGCAGCCGCGAGAGCTTCGACAAGGCTCGGCCGGTCTTCGACGCAATCGGCCGCTCCACGCATTACCTGGGCGAGTTCGGCAACGGCTCGAAGATGAAATACATAGCCAACCTGATCGTGGCTGTGCATGGTCTGGCCGCCGCCGAGGCCCACGCCCTTGGAATCGCCGCCGGGCTCGACCCTGCCCTCGTCCAAGAAGTGATGGAGGATGGCGTCGGATCGTCGAAGATCTTCGAGATACGGGGGCCGATGATGGTCGCCGACGACTATCCGGCGGCGGCCCGCCTGGACATCCTCCTCAAGG
>JBEVIF010000284.1:0-5185 GCA_040510795.1 Acidimicrobiia bacterium | reverse complement strand
CGCCCTCGCCCTCACCCCGGAGAAAGAAGAAGGCGATGACGAAGATGGCGACGAGCGCTATCACGAGGGCGCGGAGCCTGGCCTGGGCTGTCGATGCGGGTTGGCGATGGCGAGCGGTCACGAGGGCGGAAGTCTAGGAAGCGGGGCCCGACTCGTCCCTGTCAGGCGTTCTCGCCGAGGAAGATCTCCGATACCGATGAGTCCATGAAGATCGCCTGGAGTGTCTCGGCCAGGATCGGCGCGATCGAGAGCACCTGGAGCTTGTCCAGCTCGAGCACCTCCGGCGCCACCGGGAGCGTGTTGGTGACGATGACCTCTTCGACCGGGGCGTTCTTCAGGAGGTCGAGCGCCGGCTCCGAGAAGACGCCGTGGGTGGCGGCAATACGAACACTGAGCGCTCCCTGATCGCGCACCATCTCCGCCGCGTTGGTGACAGTGCCGGCGGTGTCGATGATGTCGTCGACGATGACGACGTGCCGGCCATCGACGGATCCCGCCAGCTCGAGAGCCTCAGAGACGTTGTGGAGGACCGGGTCGCGGCGTTTGTAGACGAAGGCGACCGAGGCGTCGAGGAAACGGGCGTAGCGCTCGGCGCGTTTCACACCCCCCGCATCAGGCGAGACCACCGTCGTCTGCCCGTTGAGTTTCTGGGACAGGTAGTCGGTGATGATCGGGAGGGCAGTCAGCGAGTCGAAAGGCTTGTGGATGAAGCCCTGAAGCTGCCCCGTGTGCAGATCGACGGAAACGAGACGGTCGGCGCCGGCGGTCATGAAAAGGTCGCCGACGAGTCGGGCGGTGATGGGCTCCCGGGGCCTCACCTTCTTGTCCTGCCTCGAGTAGCCGAAGAAAGGCATGACCGCGGTGATCCGGCGAGCCGACGCACGGTTGAGGGCGTCGATCGTTATCAACTGCTCCATGATGTTGTCGTTGATCGGCTCGCAGTGACTCTGCATGACGTAGCAGTCCGCCCCGCGGACGCTCTCAGCCGGCCTCACATAGATCTCGCCATTGGCGAAATGGGAACGCTCGAGCTCGCCCAAGGAGACACCAAGGACCTCGGCGACCTCCTCCGCAAGGGGGATGTTGGCCCCCCCGGTGAAGAGCATCATTCGATTGCGGGAGACAATGTCCAATTCAGTCCTCGGTTTTCTTGGCGGCCTGTCTCTCTGCGCGACGCTGAGAGTAGCCGGGGAAATCACGCTGCTCCGTGCGCTCCAGGGCGAGGGCACCTTCTTCGACGTCGTCGGTGATCACGGACCCGGCGCCGGTGACAGCGTTGTCACCGATTGTCAACGGGGCCACCAGCATCGTGTCAGATCCGATGAAAACGTCATCGCCGATGATGGTCTGATGCTTCTCGTAGCCGTCGTAGTTGCAAGTGATCGATCCGGCCCCGATGTTCGACCTCGCCCCCACCGTGGCGTCACCGAGATAGGCGAGATGGGGTGCCTTGGCTCCTTCGCCGAGGGTCGTGTTCTTGGTCTCGACGAAGGTACCCACCTTGGCACCCTTCTCCAGGACCGTCCCTGGGCGCAACGATGCATAGGGGCCAACCTCGCAGCCCTCCCCCACCACGGCGCTTCGAAGCACCGCATACCAAACCGTGGCGCCGGCCCCGATCGAGGAGTCGAGAACGAAGACGTCAGGTCCGACCTGGGCACCGGCTGCAACTGTCGTGTTGCCCTCGAGGTGGACCCCCGGGTAGATCTTGGCCCCGGGCTCGACAGTGACGGTGTCGTCGACGTATGTGCGATCCGGGTCGAGCATCCAGACTCCCGACTCCATGAGCCGCTGGTTGGTTCGGGCCTGCAACAGGTGCCTCGCCTCCGTGAGTTGGTCCTGAGAGTTGATGCCGATCACCTCCTCGGGTGTCGTCTCGACAGGTTCTAATCGCTCGCCTCTCCCTACGAGGATTCCGATGACGTCGGTCAAGTAGTACTCGCCCTGGGAATTGTCGTTGGACAGGCCGCCGAGCGCATCGATCAGGTCCTTGGCCCTGAAGGCGTAGGCCCCGGCGTTGATCTCGCCGATGGCGCGCTGGTCGTCGTCGCAATCGCGCTCCTCGACGACCTCCACCACCACGCCGCCGTCGCGTATCACCCGCCCGTAGCCGGTTGGGTCCTCGAAGACGGAGGTGACCATCCGGGCGGCGACGTCCTCGGAGCGATCGGCGAGACGAGCGAGCAGCTCGTTGGTGAGCAGCGGCATGTCCCCGTAAAGCACGACGATGGTGTCCTCGGGCGCGACATCACCCAGGGCATCGAGTCCCACACGTGTCGCATGGCCTGTGCCCAGTTGCTCTTCCTGCAATGCAGGGACTACGTCAGGAGGAAGGTGGGAGACCACCTGTTCGGCGCCATGGCCAACGACGACAGTCGTGCTCGCCGGCCGGAGTGGGCGGACGGCTTCGAGGACCCAACCAATGAGAGTTCGCCCAGCTGCCACGTGAGCCACCTTGGGGAGGTCGGACATCATCCGCTTCCCTTGCCCGGCGGCGAGGATGACGACATGGATCGGCAACGGCACCTCTTCTATACGAATTGACGCTGGGGGGGCAGGACTCGAACCCGCTCTTACAGGACCAAAACCTGCCGTGCTACCGGTTACACCACCCCCCAATGGGGTTGGAGGCAGGTTAACGCTGACCGCGCTTGCAGGACCCCGTGTCTGTTGACCGGTCACTCAATAGTAAGTATTTTGCATTGTGCAGGACAGGTCCCCTGTGCCTGCTGCTTGGTTCGGGGACCAAGCCATTGAAACTGAGGAGTGAGGCAATGATCTTCAAACCGAGACGTCAACGAATGCTGGCCTTTCTATTGGTCCTCGGGCTCGTGATGGCCGCATGCGCCAGCGAAGGCGGGGACACGAGCACGACGGCCGGTGGCGGCACCGACACCACCACCGGGGGCAGCACCGACACCACCGCAGCTGGCGGAGAGGAGCCCACGGGAGAGGGCGACCTCCTGGTGTGGGCCTCCCGTGACTACTACATACCGCCCGATGAGTTCGCCACCTTCACCGAGGAGACAGGCGTCAACGTCACGTTCGACATCCAGGCCAACGACGACATGCTCCAGCAGATGCTCCGGATGCGTGACGCCGGTCAGCCGCTGCCGGACATCCTCGGAGCTGAGGACTCTTTCCTCCTCGAGACTTTCTATGACGCCGGTCTGGTCGAGTCTCACGACGATATCGCTGCCCAATGGGAGGAAGAGGACCCCGAGCAATACGGTCTGCTCCTCCCCTTGGTCTGGGAGGAGACAGCCCTCGACGATGGCACCAAGACCGGCATGTCAGTGACGTCAAACTTCGACATCCTCTATTACAACTCCGAGTGGTTCGAAGAGGCGGGAATCACGGTTCCATTCGACTCTCTCGACGCCGTTCTCGATGGCATGAGGGCGATGAAGGAGGCCCGGCCCGACGGTATCCCGCTC
Source organism: Acidimicrobiia bacterium (assembly GCA_040510795.1). Taxonomy (GTDB): domain Bacteria; phylum Actinomycetota; class Acidimicrobiia; order Spongiisociales; family ZC4RG35; genus JARDZU01. Next base: position 1,748 of record JBEVIF010000284.1, on the reverse strand, counting down.
ACCGTTCAGGCCCGGGCTGGAGACGGGGTAACGACACTCAAGACGGTGCTCGCCGCCTCGGGCACGCCGTTCGAAGGACCGATCCCCGATCTCACATCCGAAGGCGGCCAGTACACCATCAACTGGTTCCTGCAGGCGGCGGCCGAAGAGTTGCTCCCACCCGAGGCCATCGCCTGGGGCGAGGACGAGGCCCGCGGCGCGTTCATCTCCGGTGATGCCGGATTGATCCTCGACGGGTTCACCACCGCAGGCGACTTCAACGACGTCGGTGACTTCACCTACCCGGACGTCTGGAACCTGACCCCGGTCCCGGTGTCGGAAGGCGGCGTCGCCCTCAACGCGGCCCGAACCTGGGCGGTCCTGGCCGGGTCGGAGAACCCGGATGCGGCTGCCTTGATCCTGCGCTACATCGCCGAGACCGAGAACCTGGTCGCGGCGGCCGGCAACGGGTCGGTGCCCATGCGTCAGACCGAGGCAATCAATGATCCGCGGCTCCAGGAGATCTGGCCGTTCTTCACCGAGGAAGTCAAAGAGGCATATCTGAACAGCACCCCGACCCCGGTCGGCGAGAACGCCGGGGAGGTAGAGGCCGTCCTCGAGCAGATGTTCGGCGAAATCGTCGTCGGGACCGAAAAGACCGCCGAGGAGCTGGCAGCCGAATACCAGCCACAGCTGGACGAAACGGCGCCCTGACCAGCCACCGTCTCATGACGGCACACCCACGTTCACGACCCAGTGAACGTGGGTGTGCCATGCTCGGAGTGGTGTCTCGACGAGGCGTCTGAATGACCGCGACCACGATCTCCAGAGCCCGACGCTTGCTCCGACGCCCCGACACGGGCGGCAACGGAGGCCGTGACGGCAACGCCCTGATCGGGCACAGCAAGGCCACGCCCTACATCTTCAGCCTGCCGGCCATTCTGCTGGTCGCGGCCATCCTCGGCTTCCCCGTCATCTACGGGACCTGGCAGAGTTTCTTCAGAGCCCCCAGCCTCGGTGCACCGGTCGAGTTCGTCGGTTTCGAGAACTACGCCGACATGTTCTCCGGGCCCGAGTTCTGGCACGCGCTCAACCGCACTGCGGTGTTCGTGTTCGGCTCCCTCATACTCGGGACAGTCCTCGGTCTGGTCTTCTCCTTCGCCCTGTTTCGGGTAGTCGGGAAACTCCGCTTCCTCCGAGCGGTGACCGTCGCGCCCTACATCATCTCCAATGTCGCAGCCGCGGTCATGTTCCGACTCCTCTTCAACAGCCAGTTCGGGGCGGTGAACCAGGTGATCGAATTCTTTGGTCTCGATGGCCTGGGATGGCTGAGCGACCCGGGACTGGCGATGTTCGTCGTCATCGTGACTCAGGTCTGGACCGACCTACCGCTGACCATCCTGGTTCTCCTTGGCGGTCTCATGACCATCGACAAGTCCTACCTCGATGCCGCGTTGGTCGACGGGGCAACGGGATGGACCCGGGCACGATCTCTCACCATCCCGTTGCTCACACCACAACTCGTGATCAGCACCGTCTGGCTGAGCTACTCCACCCTGACCGGGCTCGGAGTGGTACTGGCGATGACCGGTGGTGGGCCACTCCTGGCCACCCAGACCCTCGCCATGGAGATGTACACCGTGGCGTTCCGCGCCCTCGAATTCAATCAAGCCCTGGCCATCGCCACCTTCATCCTCATCCTCAACGCCGTGCTCACCCTGGCCTATGTGGGCGTGGCCCGACGCTACGAGTACGAGCAATGACCGACG
>JBEVIF010000283.1:0-6975 GCA_040510795.1 Acidimicrobiia bacterium | reverse complement strand
GACACCCTCCTCAATTGAGACCGCGAGCACCTCAGCGCCGATCTCGGCGGCATGGGTGGAGATGGCCGATCGAATCAGAGGGTCCTGGCTTCCCCAAACCAGAACCACCCGGTCGGTCACATCCAGACCGGCCTCACGTCGCAGTCTCTGCACCCGGCTGATCACCTCCCTGGCGATGCCCTCGAGGAGCAATTCATCGGAGACATGGGTGTCGAGAGCGACCGCGAAATCGGGCCCGGCCTCGACGACGGTTTCCTCCCTGGGAGTGCGCTCGATGATCAGATCTGTCGAGCCAATGTCTCGTCCGACAATGGAGACCGTGCCACCACTGAGGACGGCTTCCAGATCCTCGGGCGCGAGCGCCGCTATGGCACTCGCCGCCTCGGGCATGTTCGACCCGTAGAGCGGGCCGAGCGTGCGGAAGTTGGCTTTGGCCGACAGGTGAACCAGTTCTGCTTCGTCGGGGGAAGTAGTCACGGCCCTGACGTTCAGCTCATCGGCTATCACATCGGAATGCGCCTCCACTGCCCGGGCCACGTCGGCGTCGCGGGTGAGGACCGTCAGCTTCAACAGGGGCTGACGAACGCGGAGACCCTCCCTCTTGCGCAGGTTCCGTCCCAGGCGAACCACCTCCCGGACCACCCCCATAGACGCTTCCAGGTCCCTATCGATGAGGGCGGTCTCGGCCTCGGGGAAGTCACGGTGATGAACGCTGGTTACGGCATCAGGATGGTGGCGGGCAACCAGGTCCTGATACAGGTGCTCGGTGATAAACGGCAACACAGGGGCGAGCACCTCGATGAACCTGGTCAGCACCTCGTAGAGCGTGGCGAACGCAGCCAGTTTGTCGGCGTCGCCTTCACCCGATTCACCGCGGGTCCGCCAGAAACGACGCCGGGAGCGACGCACGTACCAGTTGGTCAGGTGATCGATGAATCCCAGGGTGGGTGGCACGACGTTGTAGAGGTAGTAGCCCTCCATCTGTGTGTTGACTTCGGACACGAGGCTCTGCAGGACGGACAGGATCCATCGATCCAGCTCTGGCCGGTCATCTGGTTTAGGGGCCATCTCGAGGTCGGCCACGCTTATGCCGTCCGCCTCGGCATACGTGGTGAAGAAGCTGTAGGTATTCCACATCGGCAGGAGGACCGTGCGGACCACCTCGGCGACGCCGTCGCTGCTGAATCGGAGCGGCTCGGCCCGAAGTACCGGCGAGTTGATGAGGAAGGCCCGCAGCGCGTCGGCTCCCATGTGGTCGAAGATCTCCGAAGGGTCGGGGTAGTTCTTGAGGCTCTTGGACATCTTTCGTCCGTCCTCGGCCAGGATCAGGCCGTTGACGACGCAGTTCTCGAAAGCAGGGGCGTCGAAGAGGGCAGTGGAGAGGACGATGAGGGTGTAGAACCAGCCCCGGGTCTGGTCGAGGCCCTCGGCGATGAATTTTGCGGGGAAGGCCGCCTCGAATCGCTCGGCGTTCTCGAACGGGTAGTGCAGCATCCCATAGGGCATCGAGCCCGACTCGAACCAGCCATCGAGGACCTCGGGGACCCTGATCATCGAACCACCACAGGAGGAGCACGCCCAGCCGATGTCGTCGATGACGTGCTTGTGGAGATCAGCGGGTCGTTGCCCGGAGAGAGCTTCCAGCTCGTCGAGGGAGCCGACGGCCACCGCTTCGTCACAGGCGGTGCATTCCCATACCGGGATGCATGAGCCCCAGTATCGGTTGCGGCTGACGGCCCAGTCGCGGGCATTCGCCAGCCAGTTCCCGTAGCGACGGCTTCCCACGTAGTCGGGCACCCAATGGATCGTGTCGTTGATCTCCACCATGCGGTCCTTGATGTCTTCGACACGGATGAACCAGGTCGGGATCGCCTTGTAGATCAATGGTGTGCCCGTCCGCTCGCAGAAGGGGTAGGAGTGGGTTATCCGGTCGGCGTGGACCAAGCTGCCCGAAGACCTCAAGAGATCGATGAGGGTCTCGTCGGCCACCTTCACATTGAGGCCGGCGACCTCGGGCACCTGCTCGGTGAAGTCTCCCTCGGCGTCGACCGGATCGACCAATGATTCGATCCCTGCCGCCTTGAGGGCGTAGAAGTCGGCCTCGCCATAGGCAGGGGCCATATGCACGAGTCCCGTCCCCTCGTCGACGGTCACCTCCGGTGACGCGATGATGCGGAATGCCCCTGCCTCACGCTCGGCCTCGAAATGATCGAAGGGTGGCCGGTAGGTGACACCGAGCATCTCGGAACCTTTGGCCTCTCCGACCACATTCGGATCGTCGCCGAACACCGTCGTTGCACGTGCGGTGGCGATCCAGTAGTGGTCATCGCCCCAATCTTGTTCATCGCCGTTGATGCGGGAGTAGGCCATGTCCTCACCTACGGCCACGGCCAGGTTGCCGGGAAGGGTCCATGGAGTCGTAGTCCAGATCAGGAGGTAGTCGCCCGCCATGACGGGGCCCGCATCTTCGAGCACCTCCAGCCTCACGGTTATCGAGGGGTCCTCGACATCGCGGTAGTCCTTGTTGGCCTCGAAATTGGAGAGCGGGGTGGCCGCTCCCCACGAATAGGGGAGGACCTTGAAGTCCTTGTAGACGAGTCCCTTGTCCCACAGCTGCTTGAAGACCCACCAGACCGTCTCCATGAACTCGGGATCGAGGGTCTTGTAGTCATTTTCGAAGTCCACCCAGCGTCCGATGCGCTCGGTCAGAACCTCCCAATTCTCGGTATTGGCCTGGACCACACTCCGGGCAGCCTCGTTGAACCGGTCAACTCCGTATTCGGCGATGGCCTTCGGACCGGATATCCCCAGACGCTTCTCGACCTCCATCTCGATAGGTAACCCATGGGTGTCCCAGCCAAATCGCCTCTCGACGCGATATCCACGCATGGTCCAGTAGCGAGGCACCATGTCCTTGATGACGCCGGCGAGGAGGTTTCCGTAGTGCGGGCTCCCGGTCGGGAACGGTGGCCCGTCGTAGAAGATGTATTCCTTGTCGGCGGGTCGTCGTAGGACAGATTCCTCGAACGCTTTTGTTTCGCGCCATAGCTCGAGAATGCCCTTTTCCATGGCAGGTATGTCCACAACTGGCTCGACCCGGGTGAAACCACTGGCTCCGTTTGGCGCGTCCTGAGCATTCGTCGTCATGTGAGTCGGAAATGCTAGGGCGCGGCGGCTTGTTGCAGGCTTCGATGAAACCCGCCCGATAGGGTCCGAGCGTTGGTAGGGTTTCCGCCCTTTACGCAGGGGATTCACGTGGCCAGACAGCTCGCCAAGTCAACTGTGGACAAATTCCGGGCAAGACTGGAAGAGGAGCAAACGCGTCTCCAGGGGCTCGTCGACGACTACGAGCAGGAGTTGGAGGAGGCACGGCTTTCCGAGAGCTCGTCCGACCGAAGTCCCGACCCAGGGAACGCGGAGGCCAGCTCCACGAAATTGGAGTATGCCAAGGAGCTATCGATCGAGCAGAACACGCTCGATCTCCTCAGCAAGGTCGAGCGGGCGCTGGAAAAGATAGAGCAAGGCACATACGGCATATGCGAGAGCTGCGGCAAGTCGATACCCCTGGCGAGACTCGACGTCCTTCCGTACGCGACGCTCTGCGTCGACTGCGCACGCAAGGCTTGATACGCAGGTACGGCCTCGGGGTCGGCCTGGCCGCGCTCGTTGTCCTGCTCGACGCGGTCACAAAGAGGTGGGCATCCATCGAGCTCGTCGACGGCGACATCGTGATCATCCCCAACTTCCTCGTCCTCACATTCACCCAGAATCCCGGCGCCGCCTTCTCCATGTTCGAGAACGCGGGCCCGTTCTTCGGGGTCGCCGCCATCACCGTCAGCGCCGCGTTGCTGTGGTCCCTCCGACTCGACCGCCCCTGGATGGAGACAGCCGCCTACGGGTTGATCATCGGTGGTGCGCTGGGGAATCTCGTCGACAGGGTGTTCCGCGGACCCGGCCTGCTCGATGGGAAAGTCATCGACTGGATCGACCTCTGGTGGATTCCGACCTTCAATGTGGCCGACATGTCGATCACCATCGCAGTGGGGCTGCTACTGATTCACGCGTGGCTGGCACGCTCAACCTAGAGGTGCCCGAGCGCCTCGAAGGGCAACGGGTCGACAAGGTGCTGGCCGACCTGCTCGAACTGAGCCGTGCCCAGGCCCGCATCCTGGTCGAAGCGGGGGTGCTCCTCGACGGATCGCCGGCCCGCCCCAGCGACCGTGTCCACACCGGGACGGTCGTCGAGACCCCCATCCCGGAGGTCGCAACCGGTCTGGTTGCCGAGCCGATCGAATTCGGAGTGATCCACGAGGATCCAGACTTGATCATCGTTGATAAGCCCGCGGGTCTGGTGGTTCACCCCGGATCCGGCCACGAGCGTCCCACTCTGGCGGCGGGGTTGCTTAATCGATACCCGGAGTTGGAGGGCGTGGGGGCGGCCGGGCGCTGGGGCATGATCCACCGTCTCGACCGTGACACGTCTGGTGTTCTGGTGGTGGGTCGCACCGCAGCGTCTTTCGAACGTCTCAACGCCGCCATGGCGCGGCGACAGATACGACGGCACTACACCACCTTGGTCCATGGCAGGTTTGCCACACCTACCGGGACAGTCGACGCGCCAATCGGACGAGACCCGGATCGGCCTACCAGGCGATCGGTCGTCCCGGGCGGGAAACCGGCGGTGACCCATTACGAAGTCATCGAGGAGTTCGAAGCTGCAGATGTGTCCTTGCTCGAAGTTGCGCTGGCCACGGGCCGCACCCACCAGATCAGAGTCCACATGACGGCTATCGACCATGCCATCGTCGGCGACAAGGCATACACAGGCCCGAACAAGGCAGTCGACAGCCCTCGGATCTTCCTCCATGCCCGCATGGTCGGTCTCGATCACCCAACCACCGGCGAGGCCCTGGCTTTCACATCCCCCTTGCCATCTGACCTCGCCGAGGTCCTCGATTTCGTCCGCTCCCCGGAGGACGGGTAGGCCCATGAGGGCGATACCGTTCCGGCCTTGACCCAGGACCACACCACCACCCCGGTCTGCTATCGGCACCCCGACCGGAGCACTTTGCTCAGCTGTAGCCACTGCGGCCGGCCCATCTGTTCATCATGCTCGACGGATGCCTCCGTCGGCCAGCGGTGCCCCGATTGCATGAGACAGGAGGGGACGCAGAAGGTGATTCCCACTGGTCCTCGGAGTCGAACGACCGCCACCTCCGGGGCGCCCGCAACGATGACGTTCATCGTCCTGGCCGTGATCTTCTACGTCCTCGGCTTCCTCGGTCTCGAGGAAGATCTCGTCAGATGGTTCGCCCAGATCAACGTCCTCATCACGGAGGGTGAGTGGTGGCGGATCTTCACCGTGGTCCTACTTCATGGGTCGATCACCCACATCCTCTTCAACATGTGGGCGCTGTGGGTGCTCGGGCCCCAGATCGAGCGGGGAGTGGGAACCTGGCCGTTTGTCAGCCTTTTCCTGGCGTCGGCCGGTGTCGGCGGGGTCTTCGCCTATTACTTGGGTGGCCCTAATGACATCGCCGTTGGCGCCTCCGGTGCGATCTTCGGGCTATTCGGGATCTGGCTGAGCTGGGCTTTGCATCGTAGGAACACGATCCAAGGGAGGGCATTGCTCGGTCAGCTCGTCTTCCTGCTTCTGATCAATGCCGCCATTCCGTTTTTGTTCAGAACCGTCTCCTGGCAGGCCCACCTCGGTGGTCTCATCGCCGGATTCGTCATCGGTGAGATCTGGAGCCGGATGCGTGGCCCCAACGCTCAATCGATGCGGGCCTGGGTCGGCTTCGCCGTCGCTGTCCTCGCCGCACTCGTTGTCGCTGCTTGGCCACTCGTCTAGACGCGATCGAGTTGCTGCCGCTGCCATTCTGGGGCGGGCATGACGGTCCCCAGGTCGATCCTCTCCCGTGAGCTGTTGCCGGCATCGGTCGCGATCTTCACGACCGTCGCCATCGTCGCCTTCGAAGGTCTGGCTGTCACGGCGGCCCTCCCCGACCTCACCGCCGAGCTCGGCCAGGTGCATCTCCTGCCGTGGGTGATCACCGCCTTCTTGCTCGCCTCGGGTGTGACCACTGCCATCGCCGGCTCGTTCATCGACTCCGTTGGGACCTCCACCGTGTTCAGGTGGGCCACATTCGCCTTCGCCGCCTCCTCGCTCGCTGCGGCGGCTGCGAGCTCGATGCCGATGCTGGTGGCCACCCGCGTCTTCCAGGGCGCCGCAGGCGGGGCGATCATCTCGGTCGGGGTCGGCGCCGTCGCACTCGTATATCCGAGCCATCTCGTCGGAAGGGCCTTTGCCGCCAATTCGAACGTATGGGGGATCCTCGGCTTCGCAAGCCCTGCCATCGCGGCGGTCTTGCTGCAGGTCGGGTCCTGGCGGTGGATCTTCCTGCTGATGGTGCCAATCTCCGCGGTGGCTCTGATCGCGGGGTGGCAGACCCTCCCCGGCCCGGTAGAACCCACTCCGCTCCGCGTGGACTGGGTGGCCGTCGGGCTGCTGGTGGTCACGTTCGGAGCCCTTTTAGCGGCCGTCTCGAATTTCTCCACGTCCTCGGTGCTCTTCGCCGCGATAGCCATCGTGTCGGGGACCCTGTTGTGGCGGAGAATGGCACGGGGTCGATCCAGCCTGCTCGACCCACGGTTCGTGGGAGAGTACCCATACCGCCAGCTAGCCCTGGTGGTCTCGCTGACTTTGGTGGCCATGATCGGGCTGTCGTCATATCTGCCTGTCTACGTGCGGGGCGCACGTGGAGGTTCGGCGGCCGCGGCAGCCTGGTCGGTCCTGTGGCTCACAATCGGATGGACCGCTGCCGCCAACATCTCCGGTCGCATCACCGATCGGGTGAGCGAGCGTGAGGTGCTTCGTGTGGCAGCGATCGGAGGTATCCCGGCCATCGCCGCCGCATGGGCCGCGGTCTCCTTCTCGGCACCGCTACCGGTGGTCTACGCCAGCTACTTCGCAAT
>JBEVIF010000282.1:0-3990 GCA_040510795.1 Acidimicrobiia bacterium | reverse complement strand
AACGACGGGTTTGTCGACCTGTGTCGGGGACCGCACCTGCCTTCAACAGGACGCATCCCGGCCTTTGCCCTGCTCCGCACTGCGGGTGCCTATTGGCGTGGGGACGAACATCGGCCACAGCTGCAGCGGATCTATGGCACGGCGTGGGAGTCGAAGCAGGCACTCGACGACCATCTGCATCGGCTCGAGGAAGCCGAGTTGAGGGATCACCGCAGGCTGGGCCCAGAGTTGCGGCTCTACGCCTTTCCCCGGGAGTTGGGTCAGGGATTGGCCGTATGGCTCCCCAACGGCGGGATGGTCCGCAAGGTGATGGAGGACCACAGCCGCCGGCTCCACGAGCGGTTCGGGTTCCAGTTCGTGATCTCCCCGCACGTGGCCCGTTCAGAGCTATGGCACACATCCGGGCATCTCGACTACTACGCCGAGAACATGTTCCCAGGGATGGAGGTCGACGAAGGGGTCGAGTACCGGGTAAAGCCGATGAATTGCCCCTTCCATGTGCTCATCTACCGCAGCCACGGGCACTCCTACCGCGACCTTCCAGTGCGGCTGTCGGAACTCGGCGCGGTGTACCGGCGGGAGCGCTCCGGCGTGCTCCACGGGCTGCTGCGGGCCAGAGGATTCACACAGGATGACTCGCACACCTTCTGCCGCCGCGACCAGGTAGGGGCTGAGCTCGACCTGCACCTCGACTTCGTCCTCACATGGCTGCGCCATTTTGGGTTCGAGGAGTTCGAGGCGGACCTCTCCACACGCGATCCGGAGAAGGCGATGGGCGACATCGCGCTTTGGGAGGAGGCGACCGCCGCCCTGCGCGCCTCGCTCGACGCCGGTGGTGTGCCCTACCGGGTGGCCGAGGGCGAGGCTGCGTTCTACGGGCCGAAGATTGACGTCCATGTCAAGGATGCAATCGGCAGGCGGTGGCAGATGTCCACGATCCAACTCGACTTCTTCTTCCCCGAGCGTTTCGATCTGGACTACGTCACATCGGACAACCGCCGCGAGCGTCCCGTGATGATCCACTGCGCCAAGGCAGGCTCGTTGGAGAGGTTCGTCGGGGTGCTGGTCGAGCACTACGCAGGTGCATTCCCCATGTGGCTGGCACCGGTGCAGGCGACAGTGGTTCCGGTGGCCGACCGGCATCTGGACTACGCCGCCAGAGTGGCCGAGCGGCTTCGCGGTGAGGGTCTCCGAGTCGAGGTCGACGGCGCCGACGACACGGTTGGCGAGAAGATCCGACGTGCTCTCACTTCTCACCACCCCACGGTGCTCGTTGTCGGCGATCGAGACGTGGAGGAGGGGACTGTTGGGTTGCGTCGCCGCGGTGACGAGCACGAGCGACGGGGGCTGGCACTCGACGAAGCGGTCTCAGATCTGGTGGCCGAGGCGGTCCCCCCGGCGTGAGTGGACCCGGCTGACATGCGAGAGATCCCAGAGGATGTGGCGCGAGAGGCCGGCGTTCCCGAAGATCTCGATTCGGGTGCGGCCACGCCCTACACGTTCCCCAGCCCGCTGAGGCGGCGCACCGCCGCATGGGTATATCTCACCGCCGCAGCGCTCGCCGCCCTCTCCGTGGTCTGGCTCGGTGCAGCGATGTGGTGGGTCGCCGCATTCCTGCTTGCGCTGGCCGTTTACCACGTCTTCGCCGCATGGGACCTCAGGGTCGGAGATCGCGTCGCCCTCGACACGGCGGGTAGGGAGGTGTCGTTCACCGTGGGGCACGCCGCAGCCGGGGTGGGTTTCACCGGGTGGAGGGCACGTCCGGTGTGGAATGTGATGGTGTACTCGGCCGACGAGCCGCCCGCGTGGCGCGCTCTCGTCCAGGTCGATGGAGTGACCGGCGAGGTCCTAACCGTCACCGAGGAACCTCTATTGCAATCCGTCCCCCCGGAGGAGGGAAGGGGCTCGGTGCGGAGCAGCGTATAAGGGGGCTGCCGTACTCCGAACGCCGACCTCCCTACGGTGCGGAACTCACTTCACCCGGTAGTCCACGAAGGTGGCGAGCGGTGTCTGACGGGCGCCGAGATGCTCCAACTCCAGCGACCGATCGAAACCTTCGAAGAGCCGTTTTCCCGCCCCGAGCGTGACCGGGGCGATGATGACGCTCAACTCGTCCACCAGGCCGGCCGCCAGCGCCTGACGGATGACATCACCACCACCCATGAGGTTCACGTCCTTGCCGTTGGCGGCGGTCTTGGCCCGCTCGATCGCCTCCTCCAATCCGCCGACGAATTCCATCCCATCGGGCAGGTCTCTGTCGGCGTGGTGGGTCACGATGAAGAACGGCAACTCCCACGGGTTGGTGTCGCCCCAGCGTTCTGCTGCCTCGTAGGTCCAGCGGCCGGCGACCACCGCACCCACACGCTCCATCGCCTTTTCCAGCCAGCCCCCGTCATCGCTGTCAGAACCGGTGGGCTCGCGGTCATAGCTCCAGGGTCCGCCGAACACCCAATAGTGGAGCCGCTCGCCACCCACCCCGAGCCCCTGGCCGGGGCCGTCCTCCGGGCCGGCGTAGTAGCCGTCCACCGATGTCGTGATCGATGCCACAACCTTGCTCATTGAGAACCTCCTCTCGGTCTTGATGACGACCGAAGGCCGCCAGAGTCATCGCTGAGCGCGAGTTCAGCGCCTGTCAGTGGTCCGGAGATCGGGGTCCGAGATTTGGGTCTGGGTCAGCGGTCCGAGAGCGGCACGTAATCGCGCTCGATGACCCCGGTGTACACCTGGCGGGGTCGGCCGATCCTGGTGTGGGGGTCGGCAGCCGACTCGCGGAACTGGGCGATCCATCCGGGCATCCGCCCGATGGCAAAGAGCACCGGGAACATCTCGATCGGAAATCCGAGCGCCCGGTAGATGATCCCCGAGTAGAAGTCCACATTGGGGTAAAGCTTCCGCTCGACGAAGTATTCATCGGTCAGAGCGACCTGCTCCAACTCCATCGCCAGGTCGAGCAGTGGGTCGTCGACGTCGAGCTGGTCGAGGACCTCGAGCGCCGTCTTCTTGATGATGGTGGCGCGCGGGTCGAAGTTCTTGTACACACGGTGGCCGAACCCCATCAGACGGAAGGGATCGCTGCGGTCCTTTGCCCTCGCCACAAAACGTGAGATGTCGCCGCCACCTTCGTGCATCTCCTGCAACATCTCGACGACTTCCTGGTTTGCGCCTCCATGAAGCGGGCCGGACAACGCGTGGATCCCGGCAGAGACGGCTGAGAAGAGGTTGGCACCGCCCGAGCCGACAAGCCGGACGGTCGAAGCAGAGCAATTCTGCTCGTGGTCGGCGTGGAGCACGAAGAGCAGGTCGAGCGCCTTGGCGATCGTCGGGTCGATCTTGGTGTCCACCGGGGGGATCGAGAACATCATCGCCAGGAAGTTGGTCGCGTAGTCGACGTCGTTGCGGGGATAGACGTACGGCTGGTGGACGCTGTACTTGTAGGCCCACGCCGACATGGTGATCGCCTTGGCGATGAGCCTTCTGGCGCTCAGGTCGAGCGCCTCCTCGTCGTGCGGGTCGAGGGCGTCGGGGTAGTACGTGGCCAGCGCAGAGACCGCCGATGCGAGCACCTGCATCGGATGGGCATCGTGGGGGAATGCCTCAAAGAGGTACTTCATGTCCTCCCGAAGAAGTGTGTGACGGGTGATCGAGTCCTCCCACTCGGCGAGTCCATCGGGGGTGGGCAGGTCGCCATATGACAGGAGGTAGGCGACCTCGAGGAAGGTGGATTGCTCTGCCAGTTGCTCGATGGGGTAGCCGCGGTAGCGGAGCACACCGGTCTCCCCGTCGAGCAGGGTGATCGAGCTGCGCGTCTCGGCGGTGTTCCCGTAACCGGGGTCGAACGTCACCACCCCCGTCTCCACTCGCAGCTTGGAGATGTCGAGCGCACCGCCTCCGTCACTGCCCTCGAGGAGCGGGAGGGCGAGTTCTTTGCCGTCGATGCTCAGACGAGCGGCGCCCTTGTTCTCGGCGCTCATCGCTCACCATCCTGACGGG
>JBEVIF010000281.1:0-3941 GCA_040510795.1 Acidimicrobiia bacterium | reverse complement strand
CGCTTGGCCAGCCTTGCCGTCGCCCCGACGGACTGGGCTAGATCGAACCAGGGCTGTGACTTATCCGATGCGTGCTCCCAGTCGAGGAGGCGCAACTCGCCTCGATGCGTCAGGACGTTGCCCACCGCCAGGTCGGCATGTTGCCAGGACGTGGACCAGGCGATTCCACTCCCGGCCACCGCATCACGGAAGCTGCGCACCTTGCCTTCGACATCGGTGGAATGGGAGACCAGACCGATGTACCGGTCCACGATCTCGGCGAGGTGTGACCCGTCGAGCGGCTCTGTGCTGCTGGTGGCGAGGGCGAGATCATTGCTCCACTCGAACGCCTTGCGGTAGAAGTCGCCCATCAACGACCGTGGTAGAGAGCCTCCTGAACCATTGAGATCGGGGACCAGAAGGCGACGACCGGCCAGCGCTTCCATCGTCAGGACGGTGTTTCCCTCGATCTCCGCCAGACCCAAGGCTCGGGGCACAGTTCGGCGCATTGGCTCCGGCAAGAGGGGCCGGATATCAGCGAGCGCACCGTGCTCATGTCGAAGAAATGCTCCCTCGAGGTCGGTGAAGGCGATCTTCATCACGACCGATGGACGGGCCCGTCTGTCCTCGAACACGAACACGGCGGCCCTCGTTCTGTGGGCCGGCCCTCCGCTCCCGATGGCAATGCCCACCGATCCAGGGGAATGCCCGAACCAGGACTGCCATTCCTGCCTGGCGTAGCCGGTCAGCTCGTCGATCATCGGGTGTCTTCGTTGCGGGATCGGCGAACCACGAAGGCGATGCCCGGTGCGATGGCGGCGGCGACCGGCGTGAACAAGACCGACCTGGCCAGAATCCGGGCCCAGAGCCTGTTGCCCCCACCGCCGAGCACTCCAGAGGTCTGTAGCCAGTAGAGCATGTGGATGTGGCCCCAGGGGAAGGCAATTCGGGGGGAACGGGCCGATGGCCAGAGCCCGTAGGTGGCTATCACCTCTAACCCCTCCCTTGCGAATGCGTCTGTCATCTCCGTCGGGCTGGGGCCCTTGCTCGATAGACGCCCCCGGCCGGAAAGGCGGGACAGGGCCGAGCGTGCCAGAGGCCGGCCCACCGAGATGATGAGCTCCTCGTCGCCTAGAGCAGTCGACGCCGACTCCAGCGAGGCCTCCCACTCTTTCCCTCCCGTGGGTGGCATCCACAGATTTGGCCTTTCCCCCTTTGAGAGGAGCACCCAGATCGGGTTGAGAGACTCGTCGAGAGGTGTCTCACTCATCCCGGCGCCCGCGCACTCGAGGCGCCGTGGAGCGCAGCGTCGATGCGGAGAAGCTGGATGTCCCAGGTCGCCTGTTCGAGGATCTTGCGACGAGCGGCTTTCCCCAGCCTTGCTCTCAGATCGGGCCGCTTATGGAGATCGACGATTGCTGCCGCAAGACCTCCGGTGTCGCCGCTCTCGACGAGCACTGCGTCCTCGCCGTCCGCCAGCCACCTGGCCATCTCGCCGATTCGGGGAGCGATCACTGCCTTACCCGCTGCCATGTACTCCCTGAGCTTGAGCGGGGAGTAGTGAAAGGACCCCGCCCCGCGATCTGTGATGACCGCCACGTCCATCGCCGCCACATGCTCGGGTATATCGAGGTAGCCCACGGTTCCGGTCATCACGACGTTCTTCAGTCCAAGGGCTCGCACGGTCTCTTCGATATGTGACCGCTCCAGACCATCTCCGACGAGGAGAAGCGTGGCCTCGGGTATCTCGGACTCGATCCTTTTCATCGCCTCCAACGCCATGTCGAGACCATGGAACTTGCGAAAGCTGCCCACCCACCCGATCACGAAGCGGCTATCCAGCCCGAGCCGCCGTCTCACCTCGTCGCCTCGGCGCTCAGGCGAGAACATCTCGGGATCGACACCATTCGGTGTCACCAGGAGACGCGCTTCGGGCACCCCGAGCCGGCCCACTTGCTCGGCGACCTCTATCGAGCCGCAGGCCACCACATCGGCGGCTTTGAGCAAGGGTGCCTCGGCGGTCCGCTCCAGGAGCCCCTGCCAGCCCGGGCGCTTCACACCCCAGCCGGCCGCCTCCTGGACGATGAGAGCGGGAGTGAAGACGACCAACGGGCGCTTCAGCGCCTTTGCAGCGCTCACTCCTGCGTCGTGGAAGAGGTCGTGCCGCTGCCAGATGAAGCGCACTTCCTCCGAACGCCACGGGCCTTCGAGCCCTGCTCCCCTGAACCGGCGGGCCTCCAGGGCTTTTCGGACGTCCTTGAGCCCGGTCTTGACGGTCGTAGGCACCTTGCGGCGCAGCGATGCGGGACCCGGTGGGCCTTTGAGGGCGACCGGGTCAGATGCCCTCCGCATGACGTCCTCTGGTTCGAGAATGCCCTCGGGGGTGACGATCCACGAATGCCCCCAGAGCCTCCTGGCCGCCGCCGCCCAGCTGGCGACGCTGATCCAGGAAGCCACCGGAGCCGTCTGACCCCCGGCCCGGTTCGGGTTCAGGAAGAGGACACCACCCGTGCTCACGCGGCTGTTTGCTCAATGCCGGGTGGGAAATGCATGGGCCGTATTCTGGCATCCATGGCGGCGATAGCAGCAGTGACCCCGCTGGTAGTGGGCTGACATGGATGACAGCTTGGAGGACCGGGCGTTCCAGGTCGCCCACCTCACCACCGTCGACCTCAGCCTTCGCTTTCTCGTCCGGCCCCAACTTCTCGCGGTTAACGAGGCTGGAGGTGAAGCGGTCGGTGTGAGCGCACCGGGACCCTGGGTCGAGGAGCTCGAGCAGGACGGTATCCGGCATGTCGCGCTCACGGCGTCGACGAGAGGGATGAGCGTGGGCAACGACCTGAAGGCAGTCGCCCAGCTATGGAAGGTCCTTCGAAAAGAGCAATTCGACGTACTCCACACCCACAACCCGAAGCCCGGCGTGTACGGGCGGATCCTGGGTCGTCTCGCCGGGGTTCCCCTCGTGGTCAACACGATGCACGGTCTGTATGCCACCGAAGACGACGAGCCACTGAAGCGCGGCATCGTCTACGCCCTGGAGGCCGTCGCCGCCCGGTGCTCGGACGTGGAATTGCATCAGAACGTGGAGGATCTCGAGTTCTGCCGTCGCACCCGGATCCTTCCCGCCCGCAAGGGCCAACTCCTTGGCAATGGCGTCGACCTCGTGAGGTTCGACCGGGACAGAGTGGATCCAGAGTCGCGCTCCCGGCTCAGGGCGGAGTTCGGGGCGGACGAGGGCGTCATAGTGGTGGGGATGGTGGGTCGTCTCGTCGCTGAGAAGGGCTATCCAGAGTTGTTCGAGGCAGCCACCAAGCTCGGTGACGGATACAAGGTGGTGGTCATCGGACCGGACGACCCTGAGAAGTCAGACGCCCTCCCGCCGGATGCCGTCGCCAATGCCAAGGAGGCTGGCGTGAGCTTCCTCGGCATGCGCACCGACGTGGAGGACCTGTATTCGGCCATGGACCTCTTCGTCCTGCCCTCGCACCGGGAAGGATTCCCGAGGGCGGCGATGGAGGCGGCCGCAATGGGGCTCCCGGTCATCGCCACTGACATCCGGGGCTGCCGCCAGGTCGTCGACGACGGTGTGAACGGGCTTCTGGTTCCGGTACTCGACCCGGTGAGGCTGGGAGAGGCGATCCGGAAGGTTGGCGACGATCCGATCCTGCGCAACAAGATGTCGGAGGCCAGCGCGAGCATCGCCCGTGAGCGCTTCGATGAGCAGAAGGTGGTCAACATCGTCATGGATGCCTACCGAGACGGGCTCGTCGCCAAAGGCCTCGGCCATCTCATGCCCCCCGCCATGATCACCCCGGCGACGCGTCCACAGATGCGGCTAGCCACATCCCGTGACGCACGGGCTTTGGCCGAGCTCCACGCTTCACAGATCGCAACCGGGTTTCTCCCCCTCCTGGGCCGGAGATTCATGAAGGTCCTGTATCAGGCGCTGATCGCCTGGAAGG
>JBEVIF010000280.1:0-5908 GCA_040510795.1 Acidimicrobiia bacterium | reverse complement strand
GGGGCCCGGTTTTGCTTCTCCCTTCCCCTCCGCCGTCGAGCTGTCCTCGGCGAAGAGGATGCACCCGAGGTCATCGACCTCGACGCCACGGCATCGGTGGAGCTGGGCGACGACTCGGTGTTGGCCAACTGATCACACACGTGTGATTCTTCGCCGGCCACCGGTACCATCCCCTCTCGATGCAAGCAGAGTGGTTCCTCGACGATGTCCCCGCGGAATCCCCACTCTTCGCCGACCTCAACCCCTCACAGCGTGAGGCGGTAGCCGCCACCGAGGGTCCCGTCCTGGTGGTCGCCGGGGCCGGGTCGGGCAAGACCCGCGTCCTCACCTACCGGATCGCTCATTTGATCCGCGATCTGAGAGTCGCCCCTGACGCCATCCTGGCCATCACGTTCACCAACAAGGCCGCCGATGAGATGAAGAGCCGCGTCGGCTCGCTGGTCGGTGGCGCCATCAGGTCGATGTGGGTGTCCACCTTTCATTCCGCCTGCGTGCGCATCTTGCGTCGGGAGGCGTCACGACTCGGGTACCGGTCGGGATTCTCCATCTACGACGAAGCCGATTCACTCCGGCTGATCAACCTGGTCCTGAAAGACCTCGATGTCGATCCCAAGCGCTTCCCGCCCAGGGCGATGAAGGCGGTGATCTCGAAGGCGAAGAACGAGCTGGTCGACTACGAGGCCTTTGCCGACCAGGGCGACGGGTTCTATCACGAGCAGGTGGCGGACGTCTACCGCCTCTACCAGCAGCGTCTCCTCGAGGCCTCGGCGATGGATTTCGACGATCTCCTCATGGTGACGGTGGAGTTGTTCGGTGCCTTCCCGGATGTGCTCGCCACCTATCAGGAGCGCTTCCGCTACGTCCTCGTCGACGAGTATCAGGACACCAACCGCGCCCAGTACATGCTGGTCAAGCAGTTGACCGCCAGTCATCGCAATCTCTGCGTGGTGGGGGACTCGGACCAGTCGATCTACAGATTCCGGGGCGCCGACATCCGCAACATCAGGGATTTCGAAGTCGATTACCCGGACGCCCGCATCGTCATCCTCGACCAGAACTACCGCTCCACGGAGACGATCCTCGACGCGGCCAACTCGGTGATCTCCAACAACACCAAGCGGACTCCCAAGAATCTGTGGTCCGACCGGGGCCGGGGGGGCCCGATACTGCGATACGAGGCCGAGGACGAGCACGACGAAGCCGGCTATATCGCCGACGAGGTCGAGCGTCTCCAGGGCGACGGTTTCAACCTCTCCGACATGGCGGTCTTCTACCGGACCAATGCCATGTCCCGCGTCATCGAGGACGTCCTGGTGAGGAGGGCCGTGCCCTACACCGTGGTCGGCTCGGTCAAGTTCTATGACCGCAAGGAGATCAAGGACGCCATTGCGTACCTGAGGGCGGTGGTCAACCCGGCAGACGAGGTCTCACTGAAGCGGATCATCAACGAGCCGCGACGGGGGATCGGGGACACGACGATCGCCCATGTCGACCGGTTCAGTCAATCTCAGAAGGTCGGGTTTGCCGAGGGGCTGCGCCGAGCGCGGGACATACCCCAACTGAATGCCAGGGCCCAGACTGCGATCGCCGAGTTCGTCGCCATCATGGATCACCTGCGGGACGTGACCGAGGAAGAAGGTGTCAAGGCCGGGGTCGAGTCGGTGCTCACCGACACGGGCATGCTGGCCGCCCTGGAGGCGGAGCAGACCATCGAGGCGATGGGCCGGGTCGAGAACCTGCGGGAGCTCGTCGGGGTTGGCTCCGAGTTCGAGGCGTCGAACGAGGGTGCGGTGATCGGCGACGAGGAGTTCGACGAACTCGACAACCTGCGACGTCTCGAAGTCTTCCTGGAGTCCACCGCGCTCGTCGCCGACATCGACGAGTGGGAGGAAGGCGCCGGAGCTGTGACGCTGATGACGCTTCATACGGCCAAAGGCCTCGAGTTCCCTGTCGTTTTCATCGTCGGCATGGAGGACGGCGTGTTCCCCCACATGAGATCCCTTGGTGATCCGAGCGAGCTCGAGGAGGAGCGCCGGCTTGCATATGTGGGTATCACCCGTGCCCAGGACCGCCTCTACCTCACCTCGGCCTGGAGCAGGATGCTGTTCGGTGGCTCCAACTACAACCCGCCCTCTCGATTTCTCATGGAGGTCCCGGATGGGCTCATGGAGAAAGCAGGGAAGCGTCAGCGGCGCAGCGCCTCGGAGCGAGCCGCCGCCAGCGGCCCACGCACCACGGTGGACGCGGCGAACATCGGTCCCGGCGACCGGGTCCGACACGACAAGTGGGGGCTGGGCACGGTTCGCGAGGTGGTGGGCGCAGGCGAGCTGGCCGAGGCCGAGGTCATGTTCGACACCCAGGGCAAGAAGCGCCTCCTGCTGGCGTGGGCGCCGCTGGAGCGGGCCTGAGCGGTTTCGTCGCGATCCTCGAGGAGGCGCCGCGCGGCGGTGCCTACGTCCGGATACCGCCCGATGTGGTCGAAGCTCTCGGCGGCGGTGGCCGCATCCCGGTGCGCGCCACCTTCGACGGGATCGAGTACCGGGGAAGCATCTTGCGCATGGGAGGCGACTCGGTGCTCGGTGTGCTCAAGGAGATCAGACAGGGGCTGGGCAAGACCCACGGTGACGGGCTCGAAGTGACGCTCGAGCGGGACGAAGTCGAGCGTGTGGTCGAGATTCCGATGGAGCTGGCGACTCTCCTCGAGGCCAACCCCGCGGCCAGCGAAGCATTCGAGGCGCTTTCCTACTCACATCGCCGGGAGTACGCGCTCCACGTAGCCGAGGCCAAGAAACCCGAAACCAAGGAGCGGAGGGCCAAAAACACGGTCGAGGCTCTTCTCGGTAGTTGATACCGGATCGCGGCCGCTGAAGGGTCTATTTTGGCGTTGTGGTACGGGCGATTCTCCGGACTTT
The DNA here is from genome assembly GCA_040510795.1 of Acidimicrobiia bacterium. Taxonomy (GTDB): domain Bacteria; phylum Actinomycetota; class Acidimicrobiia; order Spongiisociales; family ZC4RG35; genus JARDZU01. The sequence goes on along the minus strand of JBEVIF010000280.1, from coordinate 2,996 downwards.
GCGCGAGGTGTGGTCTGAGCCGGGCGGGCGACTCTTGATTGTGTCGGTCCTGGCGATCCTCGTCGTCGGCACCACCTTCTACGCCCTCGTCGAGGATTGGTCCGTGATCGAGGCGCTCTACTTCACCGTGATCACCCTGACCACAATCGGGTACGGGGACCTCCACCCCACCACCGAGTTCTCCCGGCTGTTCACCATTTTCTTCGTGCTCGCGGGTGTGAGCACGCTGCTCGGCTTTCTCAACTTCATCCTCGGGCGCACGGTCAAAGAGCAGGTGGAACGGAGACAGCAGAAGGAAAAGTAGGCCGCTACTGGGTGTCGGAGGCGACCCGGCCCATCGTGTCCTGTCCGGTTGCATCCTGACCCGCCTTGATCCGTGCGGCCCGGTCCAGCTCGCGGCGGATCAGGGTCTCATGAAGGGCTGCCATCTGCTTCTCGGTCACCTCGGGCAGCCCATATCCCGCCTGGACGAAAGCGGCGGTGTCGGCCCGGTAGTCATGGCCAAAGGACTTGTACTCGCCCGGGATGGTCACCATGGCGTTCATGGCATCGACGAGGACCTGGGTGAAGGTGATCATCGGAGTCCATTTCATCGACTCCGGCACTCCACGGCCACGCCTTCCATCGAGCCACGGCGGTCTCTTGACGGCTATTCGCAATGACAACTGAGCGATGGGGTCGTTGTCGTGGTCGACAATCACCGCCCGCATCTTCTCCTGCTCTCCCTTGCTCAGGGCCTGGTATTGCTCGAAATGGTCGAACGGGGCGACGGTTCCCTCAGGAGTCAGGCGGTTGCGCCCTTCCCGCATACCCGTCTTCGACCAGCGGGCCAGGCCGGGCAGGCCAAACCAAAGGGCGCGGTGGATGCCGTAATGATCGAAGCCGGCAATGCCCTGGTGCATCACCACGTCAGAGCTCGACCAGGCCCCGAGACTCTCGCCGAACACGAGGACTTTGGGCCGCTTCTCCTCCGGCACCCCTCGGAGCCTTTGCTTCACGCCCCAGAGCAACTGCCTGAACTGGGCACGTCCCAGAGAGACGCCCTGGACCTCGAGGAACGACGGCGCCTTTCCGTACTGGATGCAGACGGTGGCGATGTCTCCACGGGCCAGGATCTCGGCCGTCTCGATCATCGTGTGATCCACCCAACCGGTCCCGGTCGGGGAGACGAGAAGGAGATAGCTCCGATCGAAGGCACCGAGACGTTCCATCTCGTTCAGCGCGAGCTCTGATCGCCCGGTGGCGTAAACCGGCTCGTTCTCCACACCCACATAGGCGCGGATCGGGTGAGCCACGGCCGGCTGACCCATCGTCTGCTCGATGACCTCGGGTGTCACGACCTCGGAGACGTAACGGCGGCCCTGGAGGCCCAAGTGCGCAAATGGCGAGATGCTGTTGGGCCCTCCAGAAACATGTTCGTTGCTGGGCGGTGTGGCGAAGGCGGTTTCGATCTTGGAGTTGCTCCTGGAGATCCTCGTGACCAATCCCTGATAGAGGGCCACGGCGCCGACACCCCACAGAGCGAGGTTCATGGCCCGGCCGATAGCTGCGTGCCCCACCCCTTCGCCCATGTATCCCACCATGGAGCGTCGGGACGACGTATACCCCCGTCCCAAGACGCGCCCACCATTGGCCACCGCCGCGCCGATGGCAACCGAAGCGAAGATGTTGGCCGGCTTGTCTTCGGCGGTCCATTTCGCCACCACTCCCTGGCGGGTGTCCAGTTCCTTCGACCACCTCGTCATCGCGTATCCGAACCCACCCAGGCCGGTGATTATGGGGACGATCGGTGAGTCGACTTTCTCACTGACGTCGGTGGCGGCCTCATGAATGATTCCGCCGATGGCAGCTACGTTGATGAGCTTTCCAGTGGCGCGGAGTGATGCCCTTGCGGTGGACTCCTCCTCGGTCTCGGAGATGCGCCCTAGAGCGGCGCCCCCACCGGCGAGAGCCGCTCGCGCACCTATGCGCCAGGCCAGTGGCGCTGTCTCCGGAGCCACCAACCGGACCACCCTGTCAACGGAGAGGCCGATGGCTCGAGCCGAGATCACCGCGAGGCCCGCAGCAATGCCCTGGTGGACCGACGAGCGAGGCATCAGGGAAGGTCCGAAGGAATCGAGGGCGGCGCCCGTAACCAGGGGGGCTGCCGGCCCAGCGGTCAGCGGGTTGAGCCTGTTGGCGAGCTTCAGAAGCCAGGTGAGGAGGGATGAGTCGGTGGCCATGGTCTAGACGGTATACGGATCGCCCAGCGCAGGGTCGTCGATGACGATCTTCTCGTCGATGACGCCCCGACAGATTCGCATCCAGGTGGAGCGACCGATCTCATTGATGAAGACGTCGTGGATGGGGATTGCACGCTCCGGTGTCACCGAGTTGGCAAAGTCGATGGTCATCGCGGTCTTCGCCCAAGGAGCGACGAAGGGCAGGGCGAGGAGATCTATCCCCGAGGGCGTGACATCGTAAGAATCTCCAGGATGGAACAGAGTGGGTCCACCGCTCTCCCGGATGATGTACCCGACATTGCCGACTCCGGGGATGCGATCGTGAACCACGGCGTGCTGGCCCCCCACCACTTCGACGGTGACACTCCCGAGATCGACTATTTCGCCGACGAGGGCGGCATGCGGTGTTTGCTCGGAAAGCATCTTGGCCACCGCAGGCTCGACGATGACGCGCACCTCCGGGTTGGCTCCGATGACGGCCGCGACGTTGTCCGCATCGAAATGGTCCGGGTGCTGATGCGTGAGGAGGATTGCATCGAGGTCGGTGAGACCGTGCCAGGTTTTGGAGAAGGTCCCGGGGTCGATGAGGAGGCGGGTCGACGGGGACTCAACCAGGAGACAGGCGTGTCCGAGACGGGTGACGATCATCCCTGGATTATGGCTGATCAGCCCGAAGGTGGTCCGCGGAGGGCTGGTTTGCGGAATCGGATCCGCCCGTGGTCTGGATGGTGGTAGGGCTGGAAGCCTCGTTGGTGGACGATGATTTGATGGTGG
>JBEVIF010000279.1:0-4935 GCA_040510795.1 Acidimicrobiia bacterium | reverse complement strand
TTGCCGGTTGTCAGTGGCGATGTCTCGGGTCACCTGAGACATGACTACTGCCAACGGGTGCGGCTCCCATACACAAGGAGCACTTAGTGCCCGAAATCTCCGTAACGGGGACCATCGGCGGCAAAGAGTTCGTGCTGAGCACCGGCAAGCTTGCCGGTCAGGCCGACGGAGCCGTGGTCGCCCGACTCGGCGGTACCGAGATGTTGGTAACCGCCACTGCAAACAAGACGATGCGAGAGGGCATCGATTTCTTCCCTCTCACCGTCGATTTCGAAGAGCGGATGTACGCCGCCGGGAAGATCCCGGGATCGTTCTTCCGCCGTGAGGGCCGTCCCTCCGAGCAGGCCATCCTGACCTGCCGTCTGATCGACCGCCCACTCCGCCCGTCCTTCCTCGACGGCTTCCGCTGTGAGACCCAGGTGGTCGTCACCAGCCTCGCCGTCGACCAGGAGAACCCCTTCGACGTCGTGGCGCTGAACGGCGCCTCCGCCGCGCTCGCTGTGAGTTCCATCCCCTTCGATGGCCCGATCGGGGGTATCAGGGTCGCTCTCAAGAAGGGCGAGTGGATCCCCTTCCCGACCCATGAGGACCTCGAGCAGTCGGTTTTCGAGCTGACAGTCGCCGGGCGTCGCAACGCCGAAGGCGGGATCGACATCATGATGGTCGAAGCCGGCTCCACCCCGAATGGGCTCCGGCTGATCGCCGAGGGCGATAGCCCTTCGGACGAGGCGACGGTCGCCCGAGGGCTCGATGAGGCGAAGACCTACATCGGCGAGTCCATCGACCTCCAGAACGAGCTGGTGTCCCAGATCGAAAAGCCCGAGGCCGACTGGCCTGTCGCCATCGACTACACCGAGGACATCTACAACCGGGTGAAGGAAGTAGCCGCCCCGAGGCTCGAGTCGGTGGTCACCATCGCCGACAAGAAGGAGCGCAAAGAGGCTCAGGACGCTGCCGAGTCGGATGTCTTTGCTGCACTCGGTCTTGCCGATGACGATGACGAGGGCAAGGGCCAGGCGAAGAGGGCGTTCAAGTCTGTTCTCAAGGACATGATGCGCCGGCGTGTCGTCGAGGACGGCATACGTCTCGACGGTCGTGGCGCCACCGACATCCGCGCCATCAGCGCCGAGGTCGGAGTGGTCGGACGGACCCACGGCTCTGGCCTGTTCCAGAGAGGTGAGACCCAGGTCCTCAACCTGACCACCCTCGGGATGCTGAAGATGGAGCAGATGCTGGACACCCTCGCCCTCGAGGACTCCAAGCGGTACATGCACCACTACAACTTCCCGCCTTTCTCCACCGGAGAGGCCGGGTTCATGCGTGGGCCCAAGCGCCGGGAGATCGGTCACGGCGCTCTCGCCGAGAAGGCTGTCCTGCCGGTGATCCCTACCGAGGAGGATTTCCCCTACGCCCTCCGATTGGTGTCCGAGGTCCTTTCCTCGAATGGCTCGACATCGATGGCGTCGGTGTGCGCATCGTCGCTGTCCCTGATGGACGCCGGTGTCCCGATTTCGGCGCCTGTGGCCGGAATCGCCATGGGCCTCATCTACAGGGACGGCAAGTACGTCACCCTCACCGACATCCTCGGTGCGGAGGACGCGCTCGGCGACATGGACTTCAAGGTGGCCGGGACGAGGGACGTGATCACCGCTCTCCAGCTCGACACCAAGATCGAAGGCCTTCCCTCAGAGGTGCTGACGACAGCCCTCGATCAGGCCCGGGACGCGCGGTTGTTCATCCTGGACAGGATGGCTGAGGCGATTTCCGAGCCGCGCACCGAGATGAACGAGTTTGCTCCTCGCATCGAGTCGATCGAGATCCCCAAGGACAAGATCGGCGAGGTCATCGGTCCCAAGGGCGCCGTGATCCGCGAGCTCGAGGAAGTGACGGGAGCCGCCATCGAGATCGAAGAGACCGATGGCAAGGGCATCGTCAGGATCGCCTCCAACGACAGCTCGGCTCTGGCCGCAGCCAAGGAAAGAGTGACCCAGATCGCCTTCCCGCCCGAGGTCGAGTTGGGCACCGAGTACAACGGCAAGGTGGTGAACATCACCAAGTTCGGAGCATTCGTCAACATCCTCCCCGGGCGTGACGGGCTGCTTCACATCTCCCGTCTCGACGGGTCGAAGCGGGTGGAGCGAGTCGAGGACTATCTGGTCGACGGCCAGGAGCTGAAGGTCAGGGTCCGCGAGATCGATAGAGGCAAGGTCAGCCTCGAGCTGGTCGAGGCTCTGGAGGGGGCAACCCTTCCCGAGCCCGAGGCTCCCCGTCAGGATGGCGGCGACCGTGGCGGACGCGACCGTGATCGTGACCGCGGAGGACGGGGCCGTGATCGTGGCGGCGACCGTGGCGGGCGTGATCGTGACCGTGGGAGTCGGGATCGTGATCCCAGTCCCAGCAGCGTCGAGACCGCCCAGCCGGTGCCGGCTGAGTCGGGCGCAGAGCGGCGTCGTGCCGCCCAGAGCTTCGACGAAGTGTTCGAGGAGATCAGCGAGCGCTAACCCGCGCTAGCTCATTCGTACAGAAGGGACGGGCGTTGCCCGTCCCTTCTGGTTCTGGTTTGTCTGGCTGGGCGTCATAAAATCATCCCCACCAAGGTTGGCCGGAGAGGCAGGAATAGACCGACGATGACGTCGGCCTGGCCCGTGAGATCGGGGTCGTCGCCGCCTCGCCACGTATGGCTCGCAAGGTGGCCGCCTCGCAGAATCAAGAGGTCCCGTCGACGGCAGACCCTGACCGGCCGGTGACCAAGTCCAACCTCGGAGCGATTTCGTTCGCGCTCGGTGGGGTGATGTCTCTTGCCGGTGGTGTGCTCCTCCGTGACGACCCGACGCTGACGGCCGACGAAGCCTCTGCCGGCCAGGGGTTGGGTCCGGGAGCCATCTTCTGGTTCGCGTTCGTCCTCGGCGGTCTCCTCATGGTGGGCGCCGCACTCGCCATCGCCCGGAGGACGAAATGGTCCCGGATGGCGGCCATAATCGCCGTATCGGCTCTCGTGGTCGTGTTCGGGCTCGCCGCTCGCAGCGCCACGCCCGATACCGACCATTTGCTCGCGTTTGGCTTCATCGCCGGGGGTGTCGTGGTCGGGATCGCTGTCATCGCCGCAGGATCGTTCGGGGAGCCCGACTAACCGGGACCGAACGGTAGCTTCCGCCTCGTGCCGGAGCTGCCCGACATCGTGGTCTACCTGGAAGCACTGGAACGGCGCGTCCTCGGTGAGGTGGTGCGCGGGGTGCGGATTGCCTCACCTTCGGTGTTGCGCACCTACGACCCTCCCTACGACGCCCCCGTGGGGCTCGAGGTGAAGACGCTGCAACGTGTCGGAAAACGGATCGTGTTCGGCATGGAGGACGATCTCTATCTCGTCATTCATCTCATGGTGGCCGGCCGTCTCCGCTGGGAGCCGCCGAGAAAGCCAATCCCGAAGAAGGTGGGCCTTTCGGCAATCGACTTCGACCCTGGCACCTTGATCCTCACGGAGCAGGGAACCCACAAAAGGGCCGGGATATGGCTGAGCCGCGGATTCGAGGGCGTGGCCGAGCTCGATCGGGGCGGGGTCGAACCGCTGGACACCGATGTCGAAGAGTTCAGAGCCGCCCTCAAGAAGGAAAACCGGACCTTGAAGCGGGCTCTCACGGATCCCCGCATCTTCTCGGGCATTGGTAACTCCTATTCGGACGAGATCCTCTGGCAGGCCCGGATGTCACCTGTGAAGCGGACCTCCCAGCTGACCGACGATGAGGTCGAGCAGTTACGGCAGGCTGTGGTCGAGTCGTTGACCGAATGGACCGAGCGGCTCCGGGACGAGGTGGGCGAGGACTGGCCGACCAAGGTGACCGCCTTCCGTGACGACATGGCGGTGCACGGCAAGTTCGGCCAGCCCTGTCCACGCTGCGGGTCGAAGGTGCAGCGCATCGTCCACGCCTCCAACGAGTCCAACTATTGCGCCACCTGTCAGACCGGTGGCAAGTTGCTCGCCGACCGCTCCCTCTCCCGCCTCCTCAAGGACGACTGGCCCAAGACGATCGAGGAGCTCGAGGAGGGGTAGGGACGGCTTTACATCGAACATATGTTCGATAAGATGGAGCGCCCTACCGCAGAGCCAGTTTGGGCCCCAAAGAAGTCATTGCAGACGTTGTAACCGCCGTGCCCCTCATCGATCTCGCCGATCGTGAGGAGGGGTTTCTCCAGCTGAGGCCGGGACATGTGACCGAATTGCTCGGCATTGCCGGTACCGGGCTCACCCGTCTCGGTCTGAGACTGCTGGCCGGCCCTTCGCAGACGGCACCGGTGGTGGCACTCGACACCCGGGGCTGGATCTCGCCTGAGGCCGCATGGGAGACCGGTGTCGTCCCGGAGAGCTTCGTCATCGTGCGTTGTGACGAGCCGGGGATCTGGCCCAAGGTCGCCGCCGCCTTGCTCGAGGGAGTGCGCGCCCTCTATGCCGAGGTGCCGGTCGGCGCCAAGGAGCAGGACCTTCGCCGTCTCGCCGCCCTGGCCCGGGCGAGGAAGGTGGCGGTGGCGATGCGGCCCATGGGCAGGGGTCTGCCCAGCGGTGTTGCCCATCTCCGGCTCAGGGCTCTCGGGGTCACCTGGGAGGGGGCGGATCAGGGGCACGGCCGGTTGGGAAGGCGGCGTCTCATGTTGGAGGCGTCGGGGAAGGGTGCGTCCGGTATGACCCGGCGATTCGAGGTGGAGGATGAAGGTTCGGACGTTGTGCGTGTGGTTTCCGATGTGGTCGTTGGGGAGGCCAGACGCGCCGTTGGATGACCCGGTCCTGATCGTCGGCGATCGGGTCTCGGCGGCGACGAGTGAGGTATTGGAGGCGGGGGTGAGCCTGGGCATGCCTCGACGGGAGGCCGAGGCCCTCGCCCCCTTCGCCACAGTCCTGACCCGTGACCTGGGAGAGGAGTCACGACGTTTTGAGCCGGTAGT
>JBEVIF010000278.1:0-3573 GCA_040510795.1 Acidimicrobiia bacterium | reverse complement strand
ATGACGATCGGGATCATGCCGGTCACGGGCATCCCCCTGCCTTTCCTTTCTGCCGGCGGGTCGTTCTATTTGGCCATGACTCTCGCCCTCGGGATTGCCAACTCCGTTTGGCTATTGCGCACACCCGTGCCAGGCGAGAACCAGCTCAGCTGAATCCCGTTCACGTCTACCCTGCCGCCCGTGGACCGACGTGGTGAACGAGGGTGGGTGGAGGTCATCTGTGGCCCCATGTTCTCCGGCAAGAGCGAAGAGCTCATCCGTCGGGTGACCCGATACCAGATCGCCCGGGTCCCGATTCAGACTTTCAAGCCACAGCTCGATGTCAGATACGCCGACTCCCAAGTCGTCTCCCATTCCAGCCTCAAGGTCGAGGCGATACCGGTGGAGACATCGTCTGAGCTCCTACACCGCGTCGACGACAGCACACAGGTCATCGGGATCGATGAGGGGCAGTTCTTCGACGATGGGCTGGTGGACGTTGTCGAACAACTCGCCTCCGCCGAGAAGCAGGTGATCGTGGCAGGTCTGGACACCGACTACCTGAGACGCCCGTTCGAGCCCATCCCGACGCTGTGCGACCGTGCCGAGTACGTGACCAAGATGCTGGCTGTCTGTCACAAATGCGGTGGGCCGGGAATGTACACCCAGCGGATCGTTCAATCGGAGGAGCTCGTCGTTCTCGGGGCGCAAGGCGCCTACGAAGCCCGGTGCCGCGTCTGCTACGACCCAACCGAGGTCGAACAGCCCGAGCTCGATCTCGGCGCTGGATAGTTTCAGCGTTTCCTTTCTGGTAACCTGGGCCGGTCCGCCAGACGCGACATCTTCCCCTCTTCGGAGTGTTTCGTTGATGAGCACCCTTGCATACCGGCGAGCCGGCATGTCAGTCTTTGGCGACCGCCCCTGTGCAGGGCGGGCGCCGCAGCGCGATCTGGCGCATCTATTCGGGCCCGACAGCCCCTGCCAGGAAATGGGCTTTCGGGTCGACCCAAGCATCGACTCTCAGAGGAGTGACAACACATGGCTCTATTTCGCAAGAAGAGCCCACAGATCGTTCGGAAGTCATCGACGGAAGGGACCGTCGAGGAACACAAGACCGTCCGCGTCAAGGGAAAAAAGGTAGAGGTCACCAGGGTCGAGGGCAGACCAGCCCCGGCCACGAAACCCAAGAAGGATCGACGCCACCAGCCGTCAGGCAAGGGTGGCGGCAACCACTCCAGGAATGGAGTTTCCACCTCCAGGACTCGCACGCGCAGGCCGGTCGATGACGAGGTGATTCTCCCGGTCGAGTCCGGGCGCAAGCAGATGCTCGTCCGGGTGCATCGGGGCCAGACACAGATGGTGATCCTCGAAGGCCCCGTCCTCGTCGAGCACTACGTCGCTCGTGAAGACGCCGGATCGGTGGCAGGGAACATCTACCTGGCCAAGGTTCGCAATGTCCTCCCCGGTATGGAAGCGGCGTTCCTGGACTTCGGTGCCTCCAAGAATGGAGTTCTCTATGCATCGGACGTCGCCTCCGATGGGAAGGGCAACGGCCGACCCAACCGCAGAATCGAGAATGTCCTCAAAGAGGGCGATGACGTCCTGGTCCAGGTGACGAAGGATGCAATGGGCGCCAAGGGCGCCCGACTGACCGGGGTGCCGTCGCTCCCCGGTCGCTACCTCGTCCTCGTCCCCGACTCGGACAGCATCGGGATCAGCCGTCGGCTGCCTGACGATGACCGGACCCGACTCCGGGAAGTGATCAACAAGGTGCGTCCTGAGGGATATGGCGTGATCGTGAGGACCGCCGCCCTCCATGCCAGCGCTGAGGAGCTGGCTGCCGACATCTCTCGCTTGCGCAAGGTCTGGGACCAGATCGGTGAAGAAACGAAGGACGGCGGCGCTCCCCGTCTCGTTCACCAGGAGCCTGATCTCCTCATAAAGGTGATTCGTGAGCACTTCACGGCGGACTTCCGCAAGTTGCTCATCGATGACGCCAAGGCGTATGAGACGGTTGTCGACTATCTGCGGGGGACAGCGCCCGACCTGGTGTCCAAGGTGCAGCATTACACCGACGATGTCCCGCTGTTCGAGCGGTATCACGTCGACGACCAGATCAAGAAAGCCCTCGACCGAAAGGTCTATCTCCCGTCGGGCGGTCATCTCGTCATCGATCGGACCGAGGCGCTCACCGTCATCGACGTCAACACCGGGAAGTTCGTCGGGTCCTCGAATCTGGAGGAGACCGTCCTGCATAACAACCTGGAAGCTGCCGAGGAGATCGGACGTCAGCTTCGGCTGCGAGACATCGGCGGGATCATCGTCATCGACTTCATCGACATGGAGACGATCGACAACCAGCAGCAGGTGCTGCGACGCCTCAAGGAGGCGCTAGCCAAGGACAAGACCCGGACCCAGGTCTTCGACGTGTCTCACCTCGGCTTGGTGGAGATGACCCGGAAGAACGTCTCGGCGGGGCTGCTCGAGCAGTTCTCATCGAAATGCGAAGAATGCGGCGGTCGGGGCGTGATCGTCCATGACCACGCCATTCACGCAGACGATCTCGTCGTGGAGGACTTCTCGCTGGCGGAATAGGCAGCCTTTGCGGTAACCGGTCGAACCGGTACCATTCACCATCAATCCCCTTCCAGAGGTTTACCCATGTACGCCATCATTCGCGCCGGCGGCAAACAGGCCAAGGTGCAATCGGGCGATGTAATCGAGATAGAGCGGGTGAAAGGCGACGCCGAAGAGATGTCCTTTTCGCCTCTCTTGATCGTGGACGACAAGGGAAATGCGGTATCGGATCGTGACCTCCTGTCCAAGGCATCGGTGACGGCCAAGGTGCTCGGCGAGTCCCAGGGCCCGAAGATCGACATCTTCAAGTACAAGAACAAGACCGGCTATCGGCGTCGCCAGGGTCACCGCCAGAAGTACACACAGATCGAGATCACGGAGATCACGCTGCCCGGCGCAAAGGCCAAGTCTTCCCAGGCCAAGCCTGCCGCCAAGTCGGGCTCGGCGAAGGCTTCCGAGGCGAAGCCGGCCACGGCGAAAGCGCCGGCTGCCAAGACCACAGCTGCCAAGACGGCCACCACGAAGGCAGGGGCAGCGAAGACCAGCAAGCAAGCAAAGACCGACTCGTCAGAGGAGGAGTGAGATGTCAAAGACAAAAGCAGGCGGTTCCTCAAAGAACGGTCGGGACTCCGCCGCGAAGCGGCTCGGTTCCAAGGTGTTCGACGGCGAGTTCGTGAACGCCGGGGCGATCCTGGTGCGTCAGCGTGGAACCCGAATCCATCCCGGTGAGAACGTGGGCAAAGGGTCCGATGACACCCTGTTCGCCACCGCACCCGGCACAGTCAAGTACGGGACCCGAGCCAACAGGCGTCGGGTCAGCGTCCTTCCCGAGTAGTTAGCTTCCGGTCGTGTTCGTCGACCGGGTCCGTGTCAACCTCCGCGCCGGCAACGGCGGTGCGGGGGTTGTCTCGTTTGTGAGGGCCAAAGGGAAGCCCAAGGGCAAGCCGATCGGGGGAAACGGTGGTCCGGGCGGGTCGGTATACCTCAGGGCCGATCCCTCGGTGGCCACACTGCTCC
>JBEVIF010000277.1:0-3206 GCA_040510795.1 Acidimicrobiia bacterium | reverse complement strand
AGGTTCTTCCCGGTCGAGCCGGTCGAGCTCGAGGATGTCGACGACGGCCATCTCACCGCCTGCCTGCTTCACACCGAGCGGCGGCATCAGGCCTGGCCCCCTCAGCCGAGCGCGGAAAGCAGCAGCCGGACGGCGGCGAACCCCAGCAGCGCGAGTACCAGGAACTCGAGTACCCGCTGATTCAGCCGACGCCCGATGCGTATGCCGATGGCCGTCATCACGGTCACGGGGACGATGGCCCACAACGCCTGAACGGTTCGCTCCGGGGTGAAGGCTCCGAGGATCACCAGGGTCACCAACTGGATCAGTCCAAAGACCTGGAAGGTGAGGCTCATCATGTGGATGAACGACGGGCGGCCGAGCCGGATGGCGTGCATATAGGTCGCGATGAGAGGTCCTGCCGTCCCGGTAGCGCCCAGCAGCCCCCCTCCGACCAGACCCATCGGGCCGGCCATCCGGCGGGCGGTCTCACGCTCGAGCACGAAATGGGGGTCCGCCAGGTAGCGCCAGATGTATCCCAGGATCACGACGGCGATGATCACCGAGAGGATCCGATCGTCCACCTCGGTGAGGAGCCAGGTCCCCGCGATGGTCGCCGGGATACCGACGATCAGGAACGGGGTCATCACGAAGCCAGTGCCTCGGCCTCCAGAGCGATGCTCCCACAGCAACCAGCCGTTGGACACCAGGTTCCCGAGGGAGAGGACCACGACAGCCAGTTCCACACTGGCGATTCCGGCGATGAAGGGCACCGCAAGGAGCGGCCCGCCGATACCTGTTACCCCCTTGATCAGATAGGCCCCCGCGATCACCATGATCACGAGAACGGCTTCGGTCGTCACTTGCTAGTTCCAACGGAGATGGCGGTCGCCTCGATTGGCTGCAGATTCGCGGCCGACGGGCCTACCCCGGCGCCTTCGTGAGGTCGGGTGGGTTGGCTCCAATCGCCCGTAGGAGCCCGAGCTCGTCCCCGAAGTACCAGGCCTCGGCGATGACCCCATCTTCGACACGCCAGAGGCCAACCTCGACTACGTCTATGTGCTGACCGGTGGCCGGGATCCCATACAGCGACCCGGTGTGGGTCCCGACCACGCGAAATATCCCCCAAACCTTGTCGTTCTTGGCCGTGAGGTCGAGGAGAACGTTCTCACGGTCCCTCATCGACTCGTCGTCCATGCCTTTTGGCCCCTCGCTCTCCCAGAGGTCGCCGATGTGGGTGAAGCCGGCGCGGTGGCGCTTGAATCCAGGAGCCAGGAACGGGCCACGCTCCGATACCTTCGCCACACGGTAGGCGGCCACCACTGCCAGCGCCTTCGCCTCCTCCTCGGTGCAAGTGCACTCGCTGGAGCCGAACATCGAGATGTGCGGGTGTTCCACGAGGCCCACGATCACAGCTCCACGATGGGTCGAACCGCCTCACGAGACTCGAGCGCGGCGAGGGCTTCACCGACGGATTCGAGCGGATACACGTGGGTGACCAGAGGGCTCAGGTCCACCTTGCCCGAGCGCATGAGGGCGATCATCGCCGGATAGGCGTTGGGGCTGGATCGAATCCCCATGAGGTCCACCTCGTCGAGGGTGAGACGATCGACATCGATCTCGGACGGCTTGCCTCCGGTGAGCCCGAGCAGAGCGATCCTCCCGCCGCGGCGAACTGCGCCAATGGCCTGAGCGGGCACGTCCGGGTTTCCTGTGCAGTCGAAGACGTAATCCACCCCCCGCCCTCCTGTGAGACGACGCACGCCGGCAGCCGGATCTTCCTGCTCGTAGTCGACCACGTCGTCACAGCCCATCTTGGCGGCAAGATCGAGTCTGCTACCCCGCCCGACCATGATCACCTGCGCAGCCCCGGACGCCGACGCCACAGCCGCGGTGAGAAGGCCGAGGAGACCTGGTCCGAAGACGGCCACGCTCGACCCGGGCAGGAATTCGACCCGTCGCAGGGCGTGCACCGTGAGCGACCCCTGATTCACCAGCGCCCCCTCCAGAGGACTGACCGAGTCGGGCAGCCTGTGAAGCATCTGGGCAGGTCTGACGGCGAATTCGGCCAGCGCACCGGGGGCGGTGTGTCCATACAAGCGATACCCGGGAGTGCCCGATTTCTCACAAAGGTTGTACCTCCCCTGACGGCACATCGGGCACCGCCCACAACCAACGTGGTTCTCGGCCACCACCTTGTCGCCGGGCTTCAAGGCCAGATCGTCGAGACCCTCGCCGAGGGCGACCACCTCCCCCGACCATTCGTGGCCCATGACGAACGGCAATGACGGTGGCCAGCCACGCTTCTCGAAGGCACCGTGGACCATCTTCAGGTCGGTGCCGCACAAACCGCATGCCCGCACCCTGAGCAGGACTTCGCCCGCTTCCGGTTCGGGGATGTCGACGTCTTCCACCGAGAGGTCGTTCCATCCCTTCAACACTGCGGCGCGCATGGTGGTCACGAGCTTCCTCCGGCTTCGGGGGCCCGCCCCGCCAGGCCTTTCCACACTTCATCCACCGCGCTCACTATGTGCTCGGCCACCGCGTCGATGATCTCCCCAGCACGCTCCTCGGTGATCGAGTCGGGTGTTCCGTACCAGCCCTCGGCCGCCACCTCCCGGAAATCCTTCATGACGGGAAACACGTCGCGACGCCGGAAGAGGGCGTGTCCATCTGTGGCCCGCTCGATCGCAGCTCCCTCCACCCTCCCGCCGAGCTTCACCAGCGCGGGATCGTGAGCCAAGATCGCCGCCGTCTCCATCGACCCGGCATGAGTGAACTCCATCTCGTCGGGGAACAGCGCATTGGTGATCACGTGCGACTCAACGACGATCACACGCAGGGGAAGCTTCTGCTGGGCCCGGTCGGCGCCCAGCCGGATCGCGGTGGAGTTGCCCTCGTGCCAATTGACGATAAGAACCCTCACGACACCGGCATTGGCCAAACCCTCGCAGACCTCCACCAGCAGTGTCGCCAAAGTGTCAGGACTGATGCTCAAGGATCCCGGCCAGGGAAGGTGATAGGACGCCACGCCTACCGGTGAGATGGGCACTACCGGAGCTTCGAGACGCTCACCGACGCGGAGGGCGATGGTGAGGGCAGCCCAGGCATCCGTGCCCAGGGGGAGATGACCCCCGTGCTGCTCGATGCTGCCCGTCACCAGCACGGCCGTCCCCCGACCCAGCGCTTCCTGTGCCTCGGGCTGGGTCATGTTGGCGAGAAGCATG
>JBEVIF010000276.1:0-3077 GCA_040510795.1 Acidimicrobiia bacterium | reverse complement strand
GAGGCCTCCGACTGCGGGGCGGAAGCCGGCGACACCCTGCTTCTGATGCGGGAGAGGATCGGGGAGATGACGGGTGTCCAAATGGCGGCCATGCCTTCGTCGCCACCGGCGCCGCGCCTGACCGAGAGCTGGTTCTGTTGTGCCGAGCCCACCGCCGGTCAGGCTGCGGCAGTGGGACTCACCATCGGTAGGGTGCCGCTCGCATCGGCATAGAGGAGCAGATGACGGCGGTCCTGGCGGCGCAAGGGCTCATCAAGAGCTTCGGTGATCTGATCGCGGTGAACGGGGTCAGCTTCGAGATCGCGGAGGGGGAGACCTTTGGCCTCCTCGGGCCTAACGGCGCGGGCAAGACCACGTCGATTTCGATGGTCGCCGGTCTGCTGGAGCCGGACAACGGCACCATTCACGTGGCGGGGACCCAGATCCGGACCAATTCGACCAACGGAAGGTCGGACATCGGTCTGGTGCCCCAGGAAATCGCTATCTACCCCGACCTGACTGCTACAGAGAACCTGAGATTCTTCGGGCGTCTCTACGACATGCCCGGCGAGACGTTGGACAAACGGGTAGAGGAAGTGCTCGAGGTGATCGGTCTCTCCGAGCGTCAGGACGATCTGGTCAGCGAGTTCTCCGGCGGAATGCAACGGAGACTGAACATTGGCATCGGGCTGCTCCACCGCCCCCGCCTGCTCATATTGGACGAGCCCACGGTCGGCGTGGATCCCCAGTCCCGGAACGCCATCCTCGAATCGGTGGAAGACCTGTCAGGTGAGGGGATAGCAGTTCTCTACACCACCCACTACATGGAGGAGGCAGAGCGGCTCTGCGATCGCGTGGCCATCATCGACGAGGGGGTGATCAAGGCCGAGGGCACCAGACGCGAGTTGGTGTCACTGGTGGGGGAGAAGGACCGGATCCGGGTGACGGTGACCGGTGACCTGGTCGAAGTGGCCCGCGTCGCTTCCGAGTTGCCGGCCGTCCACGAGGCCAGCCCAGCCGACTCAGGTGTGGACGTTCTAGCCGATGATGCTTCGTCAGTTCTTCCCGAGTTGCTGTCCCGGGTGGCCGCGACCGGCGCCAACGTCACCGGTGTGGCGGTGTCGGAGCCCAATCTCGAGGCCGTCTTCTTGCATCTGACCGGCAAGGCGCTGCGCGACTGATCATGGGGGCGGCGACCCGGATCGCGGGTAAAGACCTCAAGCTCCGTGTGCGTGATCGCTCCGCGTTCATCATGGGGATCGTCACCCCGCTGGCTCTGGCCTACATCTTCCACCTCGTCTTCGGCGGCACATTCAGCGAGGAGGCATTGGATCTCGAGGTCGGATTGGTCGATCTGGACGACACCCAGGTGTCACAGTCCCTGGGCGAGGCGATGTCCGGGCTGCAAGCCGAGGGGATCCTGGTCCTAACCGACTTCGACGACACGGCTTCGGCCGAGGCCTCGGTCGAGGATGGCGAGATCGGCGCCTTTATCCTCCTCAACCAGGGCCTCGGCGCCGCTGCCATCCAGGGCCAGCCATTCACGATCGAGGTGGTCGGCGACGTCGACAGCCAGACGACGACCCAGGTGACGTCCTCGATCGCCTCCGAATTCGGATCGGCTATCGAGCGGTCCCAGCTCTCGGTGACCACGGCGATCGCTCTGGGCCAGCCGCCGCCTCCGGACGAGTTGGCCATCTGGGGCGAGGAGGCTGCCCTTCGACCGCCGGCCTTCACCTTCGTGGATGTCTCCGCCGACACCCGGCAACTCGATGCCAACACCTTCTTTGCCGCGGGGATGGCTGTGTTCTTCCTCTTCTTCACCGTTCAATTCGGCGTTGTCGGCATCCTCGAGGAGAAACAGGGCGGAACCCTGGCTCGGCTGCTCGCGGCGCCGATCAGCCATTCCAGCGTGGTGGCGGGCAAGGCGATCCTCTCGTTCGCTCTCGGTCTCATCTCGATGACCGTGTTGATCGTCGCCACTCACTACCTGATGGATGCGGAGTGGGGCCCCCCTCTGGGCGTGGCGCTACTGGTCGTCGCCGGCGTCCTCGCCGCGACCTCCATCATGGGGGTCATCGCCGCCACCGCCACCAGTGCCGACGGCGCCGCCAACCTGGGGGCGATCATCGCTGTGATCCTGGGGATGCTCGGCGGGACATTCTTTCCGATCGGCCAGGGCAACGACTTCCTGGCCCGGCTCTCCTACCTGACCCCGCACGCATGGTTCATGCGCGGTCTCGCCAACATCTCCGGCGGAGGGGAGTGGACCGAGGTTCTGCCTGCGGTCGGTGCCCTGCTCCTGTTCACACTCGTCTTCGGGACGGTGGCCTGGGTGCTCCTCCAGCGAAAGCTGACGCAATGAGGAAGATCCTCGCCATCGCCGGTTCCAACGTGCGTCGCATGTTGCGTGAGCGCTCCAACATCTTCTTCGTGTTCATCTTCCCGATTGCCCTGATCCTCCTCATCGGCGCTCAGTTTGGCGGGGACTTCGATCCCGGGATAGGGATTCACCAGGAGGACCAGGACCCGCTGGCGATGGCCATCACCGAGGAGATCCAAAGCGACGACTCGTTGGCGGTGACGATCTTCGAGACACGGGACCAATTGCTCGACGCCGTCGAGAGAGGCACGGTCCAGGCGGGCTTGTTCATCCCGGCCGGGCTCAGTGGTCGAGCCCAAGCCGGAGAACAGGTCGAATTGGGATTCGTAGCGAGACCCGATGGGGCCGGCCCCCAGTTGCAGTCGGTCGTCAGCGCCGGTGTCGCCCGGGTGATGACGCCGGTGGGGGCGGCTCAGTTCGGGGCCGAAAAAGCGGGAGCGAGCTTCGACGAGGCTCTCGAAGTGGCACGGTCACAGACCGATGCCGCCCCCGGGCTCGATGTCGAGACCACCGCAGTCGGTGAGGCGCTTTTCCCAAGGACGCTGGGCAGGTTCGACCTGGGGGCCGCGCAGCAACTGGTCCTGTTCACCTTTCTGACCGCTCTTGCCGGGTCGGCTGCCCTGATACTCAGCAGAAAGCTGGGCATCTCCCGCCGGATGCTCTCCACTCCAACGTCCACGGGAACCATCGTGGGCGGCGAGGGCGCCGGGCGCTG
>JBEVIF010000275.1:0-6211 GCA_040510795.1 Acidimicrobiia bacterium | reverse complement strand
CCGTAGAGGCGGTCGGTGATCCCACGGTCGTGCTCACTGTTCGCTTCGAGGTTCGTGTCCAGGAGGAGAAGGGGGATCCTGCCTACATCGATGCGCCACACCCGTGCGGCGACGTTTCGACCTGGGAGCGGGACGCTCACCACCACGCCTGTGTCGAAGGCTCCTAGCTGGAGAGGGTCAACGGTCGGGTAATGCTCCGCCTGTCCACCATCGGCGATCTCCTGATCGAAGTAACCGTGTCGATAGAAAAGCCCGACACCGGCCAGCGGGAGTCGCCGATCGCTGGCCGCCTTGAGATGATCACCGGCGAGGACCCCGAGACCACCTGCGTATTGGGGAACGAGCGCATCGAGACCGAACTCCGGAGAGCAGTAGGCGATCTCCGGAGTCACCGGATCGCTCAAGACGGCGTCGAGGTCGGAGATCTCCACGGAAACGCTCTCTACGAGCGGGCTGTCACCGAGGAGATCGTCGAGCTGTTCGGAGGTGAGATCGGACACGACGGATACCGGGTGTCGCGTCGGAGCTGCTCCGGGCAGCGAGAAGAGAAGCTGTCGACACGACGGTGCCCAAGTCCAGCGATGATTGGCGGCGAGGCGGTGCAATGCCTCATGGAGCGCCGGCGAATCCAAGTTGTCCCTCCTCATGAACGGCCGCGGCCCTCGAAAGCCCGCGAGGCCAGATCGTTCAGTGTAAATCCCCTTGCGCCGGATCCTTAGTCGTCTTCCATCGCCTCGATCTGGTCGAGCACGTGGAGTGACTCCGTCGCGGCAATCGCCACCGGGCCGGTTTCGCGGGAGAGCTCGGTGAGAAGGGCGCGGGACCGGGGACCGCCGATGTCGGCGAGCAGACGCACGACATCCGGTGTGAGCCGGCCCGTCTTCCCTGCCTTCTGAATCAAGTCGACCGAGCGCTCGCCCGCCTTGACCAGCGAGATGCCGGCGAGCATCTTCTCCTGTTCGTCGTCGCCGGAGAATGCATCGAGCAACTTGTATCCGGCGCCGTCGGTGCCTGCCGAGCGGAACGCGAGTCCCGCACCAATCACCTTCAGCGATCCCCCAAGGCTCACGCGACTTCGCTATTTGTCAGATCGTGACCCACAGGCCGTGCTCGTCCCAATACGGCGGCTCATGGGGCGCGGGATGGTCGAACCACCCGTTCCGATGCTCCTCCACCTTGGGATGGCCGGGGAAGCGCTGTCCACCCCGGTCCAGGGTGATCACCAAATCGAGTCTCACCCTGATGTCGATGATCCGATCGACCTTGGAGAAGTCGGGCAGCCACTGGGTGTGGACCGGCCATGCGAGCAGCACCAGATTCTTGAACTCCACGCCTTGTTTCGTCGCCAGGTTGGCCACCGTGCCCCCGTGGCTGTGGGCGAAGAAGTCGGGTGTGTCGAGACCCTGGTCACCGATCCACTGCTTCAAGGCGAGGGCCGCCGCCCGGCGTCCGGCATCCGTATAGGACCCTGTCCACTTGAAGCTCTTGTCATGGACGTGGAGTCCGGGTTTCTTCCGCTTCAGCGCCTCGTAGAAGTCACCCCGAGGCTGGTACCAGAGCTGTTCGCTGGCCCAGGTGCCGTGGGTGAGAGCCGCGGTCTTCGACTTGCGGCTCCGCTTCTTCGACGGTGGCTGAGGTTTCACTGCCGCCTGGACCTTGGGATCCTTCGGATCGATCTGGCGCAGAGCTTCGAGGGCGAGACGCGAGACTAGGGGGTCTTCATCGACCGCTCCTTCTTCGAGGATGAGCCGGATCTGGGGTCGGAGTCTCGTTGTCTCCCTGGCGCCTGCCGCTGCGGCGACACGGACCAGGGGATGGGGGCTTTGCATTCCCGCCTCGAACAGCGCCGCTGCGTCCTCGAAAGACGGGCTCCGATACAGGTCGTCGACCGTCCGCGCCATCTGTTCCTGCACCGCAGGCGCCGACTCGGTCCTGAGCTCGGTCTGCGACATGCTGAGCGGGCGTGTTGCCTCCGCCACTGGGATGCGGTGCGATCTCTCCAACGGCCTCAGTTCGGGAAGATCGAAGTTGGGCTCCTCCGCCACCTCCCGCTCCAGTTCCTCGATCTCGTCTTCCTGACCAAGGACGCCGGCCCGAGCTGCCAGGAGAAGTGCCGCCTGTGAGGCAGCAGTGGATCGGGTCTCGACAGCTTCGGGCCCGGGGGTGACTCCGAACGCCTCCCTGGGGTCTATCGGCTCGAGTGATTGGTATTCGGGCATGACTCCCTAGGTATACACCCCGGGGGTGACGCGTCAGTCGGCCCGGTTGATCCGATCCAGGGCGGCCTGATCGATCAGGTCCTGGTAATCGGGGTGACGCGCGAGCCAGGCGGTGACGAAGGGGCAGATGGGGACGATCGTTTCCCCACGGGCCCGAACGTCGTCGAGGGCGCCCCGGACCAGGACCGAGCCCAGACCCTCACCCCCGTGACCGGCGTTGATCTCGGTATGGACGAAGTAATGCCTACCACCACGGACGTGATAGACCGTGAGGCCGGCGGGCTCCCCGTCCAATTCGAGGACATATCGGTGATTGTCGGCATCGTTGCGTACGACGACGACGTGGTCGTGAGTCATCGGCTCCTCTTCTGGTCGTGTTTCTTGCGCACCCGACCTGATTCTCGCACCGCTCGGGTGAGGAGAAATTCGATCTGCGCGTTGACACTGCGCAATTCGTCCGCCGCCCATTTCTCCAGGGCGGCGTGCAGTTCGGGATCCACCCGCAGCAGAAAGCTCTTGCGCTCTGCCACCGTCCTTCCTACTGGTACAGGGTCCCGGCATTGAGCACTGGCTGGGCATGGTGCTCGCTGCAGAGGACCACCAGGAGATTGGAGACCATGGCGGCCTTCCGCTCCTCGTCGAGCTCGACGATGTGCTTCGCGCTGAGCATCTCCAGCGCATGGTCGACCATCCCCACCGCGCCTTCCACGATGCGTGTGCGGGCGGCCACCACCGCCTCCGCCTGCTGACGGCGGAGCATGTCGGCGGCGATCTCGGGGGCGTAAGCGAGCCGGCGCAGCTGAGTGCGTAGCACCTCCATGCCGGCCAAAGTGAGCTGGGTCTGGAGCTCCTGATGGAGCGAGGTGGTCACTTCGTCGGCGTGTCCCCGCAGCGAGTGCTGACCTTCCTCATAGGCGTCGTAGGGATACTCCGATGCCATGTGACGTACCGCGGTCTCGGTCTGGATCCTGACGAAGTCCTGGTAATCCTCCACATCGAAAACCGCTTGGGCCGTGTCGACGACACGCCACACGATGACCGCCGCCACCTCGACCGGGTTCCCGTTGGCGTCGTTCACCTTGAGGATCTCGCTGTCGAAGTTCCGAATACGGAGGCTGACCTGCTCTCGGTTGGTGAGTGGGACGGTCCAGGTCAGGCCGTTTCGGCGCACCGTGCCCAGATAGCGACCGAAGAAGGTGACCACCTTGGCGATGTTTGGCTGGTTGATGACGAAACCACTCGCCAACACGCCACCAACGACGACGAGCACGATGCCGGTCCAGAAGGTCGATGCCTGGCCGTTTCCAGTGGCCTCCCAGATGAGCCAGCCGCCCCCGAGGAATAGGGCGATCACGATCGCCAGCATCAACCATCCGTTGATGCCGAGACCCTTGCGTTCTTTCACTGCTACCTCCGTGATAGCGATCTGATATCATGATGATAGCACGACCAGCGAACTGGGCACAGATGCGTAGCTTCCCAGTCGATGAGGATCGCCGCAGTCGTCGCCGCTTCATTGTTGGGTGTGATCGCCGTGTTCCAGCTCGCCCTTGCTCTCGGCATGCCGGCCAGACGGATGGCCTGGGGTGGCCAGGAGGAGGGCAAGCTTCCAGTCGGGCTGCGGGTCGCCAGTGCAGTCGCCGGAGTGGTGATCTACCCGCTCGCCACTCTCCTCATCCTCGAAGCGGGTGGGGTGACGGATTTCGAAGTCGTCCCCGATGTCGGCCCGGTGGGTATGTGGGTATTCACGGGGCTGTTTGCCCTCGGCGGCATTCTCAACCTGGTCTCGCGTTCCAAGGCGGAGCGGGTCTGGGCGCCGGTCTCGATTGGTATCGCCGTCTGCTGCGGGATAATCGCCGCCAGTCTCTAGACGGGCAACACAATGGTGAACACCGCCCCGACCTCGGGCCGATTGGCGGCAGCGATGGTCCCTCCATGTGCCTCCACCAGGTCGCGCGCGATGGAGAGTCCGAGCCCACTCCCGGTCGAATCCCCCGATTTCACGAACCGCTCGAACACCTGCTCCAGCCGGTCAGGCGAGATCCCTGGCCCGGTGTCGGCGACCTCGATCCGGGCGGTGGCCTCGTCGAGTTGAGCGGAGACCTCCAAGCTGCCTCCGTCCTGCATCTGGTTCAGGGCATTGGAAACCAGGTTGGACAACACCTGCCGCAGCCGGTACGGGTCAACGTCGATCTCGCCCATTCCCGAGTCGACCTCCACTCGTGCTTTGACATGGCGCGCCTCCAAAACGGTTGCGAACGAGGCGATGACGTCCCCGATCACGGCTTCGATGTCGGTCGGTTCCCGATGCAGCTGCAGACGGCCCGCTTCAGTAAGGGTGAGCACTCGCAGGTCCTCGAGGAGACGTTCCATCAGGTCGACTTCGTCGATGACGTTGGACAGGCTCTCTGGCTCATGCAGTCCGTCGAGCACGGCCTCGATCTCTCCGCGAATCACGGTGAGTGGAGTGCGGAGCTCGTGGCCGAGGTCGGCGAGCAGCCGGCGTCTTCGCTCGTCCTCCTCCTCGAGCCGGACGGCCATCCGGTTGAACGAGCCGCTGACCGCGGCCAGAGGACCCGGCTCGTTGATCGGGATGCGCACCCCGGTCTCACCGTCGCCGAGGCGCTTGGTGGCGTCGATCAGGGCGCCAATCGGTGCCCAGGTCCGACCGAAGCGGTTGCGGGCGAAAGCGACCAGGCTGACCAGGGCCAGGATGGCAAGACCACCGAGCACGAAGCGACCCGGCCCACGGAAGACCCCGAAGAGATTGGCGAAGATCAACCCCAGAAAGGGGCCGACGATGATCAGGAAGAGGGCGAACCCGATGATTGGTCGCAGCATCCGGGGCGGGCCATGGCCGTCCTGGGACCAGGGCGGTCCCTGCCATCTCGGGTCAGGCATCGCTGAACTTGTAGCCGACGCCGTAGACGGTCAAGACGTATCTGGGACGTCGGGGATCGGGCTCCAGCTTCTTCCGGAGATTCTTTACATGGGCGTCGATGGCCCGCTCGTACGACTCGAATGACAAACCACGGATCGAATCGAGCAGCTGACCTCGGGTGAACACCCTCCCTGGGTTCGACGCCAGGGCCCTCAGCAATTCGAATTCGGTAGCGGTCAATTCGATGCGAGATCCGTCACGCTCGACGCTGCGGTTGGGGAGGCTGACCAAAAGGTCCATCACCCGGATGGTCTCGGTGGCCACCTCGCCTCCGGTTCGTCGTAACACGGCCTTGACCCGAGCCACCAGCTCCCGCGGGCTGAATGGCTTGACCACGTAGTCGTCGGCGCCGAGCTCGAGACCGACGATCCGATCCGTCTCCTCGCTCCGGGCCGTGAGCATGATGATCGGGATCGTCGATTGTCCTCGGATGTGTCGAGTCACGTCATACCCGTCCATCCCGGGGAGACCCAGGTCGAGGACGACGAGGTCGGGCCGGTCCGAGCGGACCGCGGCGACCGCCGCCGGCCCCGTCGAGGCCAGGGCGACGTCGAAGCCCGCCTCGGTCAGGTACGCCCGGACGAGGCGGGCCATCCTCATCTCGTCGTCGTCGACGAGGACCTTGGGCACGCCGGTCATTGTCGCCGCTCGCGGGCTACGTGTCCTGTTGGGTCTCGGGCTTCGGATTCGGCTGGTTGCCATGAGCCCGATCGTGCCATTCGGTCATGCGCTGTTCCGGCGGACCCTCACCTTCGTGCCACTCGCGGCCCCAGTACGGCCCTGGTCCCCAGCGGCGCGGCCCGAAGAAGAACCGGGCGATCAGACCAAAGAGCAGGAAGAACAGCATCACCTTGAAGATCAAGCCGAAGAGTCCGAACCCGTAGCCCCAGCCTGCACCCCACCAACCTTGGACTCCGTTGACGGTGCGGGTCACGACCTCGGCCCCCGTCTCCACCAGGCCCCGTTGGTAGCCCATCTGCCACAGACCGAAGCCGATCGCGCCCAGGGCTCCCACGACGAGCAGGGTGATGAGCACCGTCCCAACCACATT